>DATMTN010000019.1:0-41000 GCA_035564115.1 Candidatus Microsaccharimonas sp.
GATAAAATATGTTCTGGTATCATGTTGAAGTTCGATAGATACCTTTTCACACTTTACATACAGCCATGAGCCTTCCATCCCCCGAATATCCCGACGCCATGTTTATTACTGACACGCAGCCACCTTTTGGGGTGCCTGAACAGCATACGCCTGTAGACGAACGGGCGGCTGCTTTTACACTAGTCACACCGATCGTTGATCCGGTATTCGCCAACAAACAACTCGTTATCACCGATTTAGATGGCACGCTTGCCAATAGCTTTGGGTTTTGGAGCAAAAAGTTAGCTGATAATGGCGGGCTACCAGCTCACATGACGCCGAGCCACTTCCGAGCTATTTATGGTACCGGTTGGTTGAAGATGTATCGGGAGTTTGGGGTCGGGCCGCTACAATTAGCCACTCATGCTTGGCGGGCCCGCGGTATCTTCAAACAGGCGATGGATGATGTCGAGGCCTTCGAGGCGCCCAAAACACTGTTGCGAGGGCTGAAACAGGCGCGCGTGCCGGTACACGTCCTGACCAGTGCAAGCCAGCGAAATGCCGAATCATTCTTGGATAGGACTGGACTGGCGGAATATGTCGATGACGCTACTACCGGGGTGAGTTTCTTTGGCAAGGCCAAGCACCTGCGTCGCATCGCCCATACATACAATGTGCCGATTGAGGACACCGTCCACCTGGCTGATGAGGCGCGGGACATCCGGGCTTCACACGATGTGGGCATGGACAGTATCGGGGCCACCTGGGGGTTCTCGGGACGCGCCGCCTTTGAACGGACGAAGCCAACCAGGTTAGCGACGAGCGGTAGTGAACTACTGCAGTTATTCGGCTGCACACTCGATTTGCCGACCGCTACCGCCTAGGCTACACTCTAGGGGTGGGGAATATCATCTTTGACTTCGATGGGACGATTGCTGATAGCTTTGCGCTGGCAGTGCACATTTATGAGCAATTGTTACGGGGTGGTGAGCCAATGCCTCCTGAGGAGATTGAGCGTCTGCGCTCCATGTCAATGTTGCATGTGGCATTGGAGCTAAAGATCGCTCCCTGGCGCGTGCCATGGCTACTGGCGCGTGGTCGGACACTGATGCGCCGCAGAATTAACACGGTGGAAGCTTTCGAAGGTATGCCCGAGCTTATCCGACAGCTGAATCAAGACGGGCACAAACTATTTATTACGAGTAGTAATAGTGTCCAGAATATCAAGCCGCTGCTGAAGCGCTACGATTTGCGCAAAGAATTTATCAAGCTTTATGGTAGTGCGGGATTGTTCGGCAAAGCAAATCTACTGAAACGTCTTATAGGGCGCCAAAAACTTGATCCGAACGAGACGTTTTACATCGGTGATGAAGTCCGGGATATTGAAGCATCGAAGCGTGCCGGCATCAAGGTGGTGGCGGTGACGTGGGGTTATAACAGTGAAGTTATACTGCGTGAGCATCACCCCGATTTTGTCGCAAAAACCCCCACAGACATCCGTAAGCTGGTACAATTGAAGCCTTATGCCAAGTAGTTATTTTAGAGAGCGGAGTCAACCGTACAAGCCTGGCCAGAGTGCACCCTTCAAGGTGTCGCGCAGCAAGATCGAGCTGTATATGCAATGTCCACGCTGTTTCTGGCTGGACGTGCGCCTCAAAATTACCCGACCGTCGAGTCCACCGTTCAACATCAACAAGACTATCGACGAATTGTTCAAGAAAGAATTTGATGTACACCGCAAGGCTGGGACGCCACATCCCATCATGACCGCGAACAAATTGACGGGTGTGATCCCATTTGCTCACGCCGACATGGATCAGTGGCGCTACAACTTCACGGGTGTAGTGGCCCTGCATGAGGCCACGAATCTGCATGTCTTTGGCGCGGTGGACGATGTGTGGGTAAACGAGGCTGGCGAGCTGATTGTGGTGGACTACAAGGCGACCAGCAAAGCGAAAGAGGTATCAATAGATTCCGATTGGCAGATCAGTTACAAGCGTCAGATGGAAGTTTATCAGTGGCTGCTCCGCCAAAATGGCTTCAAGGTTAGCGACACCGGCTACTTCGTGTACACCAACGCCCGGATGGATGCCGATGGCTTCGGTGACACGTTGCAGTTCACGACTAAACTCATTCCATACACCGGCAAAGATTTTTGGGTGGAACCAACATTGGAGAAGATGAAAGCCTGCATGGAAGGTGACATGCCCGAAGTTGGCGAAAGCATCATGGGCGGTCCGTGCGAGCACTGCGAATACGCCAAGGCCCGTACCAAACTCACCCTGGAACACCTCAAGAAGTAAGGTATACTAGGGCATATGTTAGATATTCAGTTTATTCGTGACCATGCCGAGCTGGTGGCCGAGAAGTCAGCACAGAAGGGCTACAAAGTTGATATTTTAAAGCTGCTCGAAGTTGATGCCGAGCGCCGTGACCTACTGGGGCAGGTGGATGCGCTGCGAGCCCGCCGCAACGAAAACGCCGACAAGATGAAGGGCGTGCAGGGCAAGCCAGACCAGACGATTATTGATGAAGGTAAGCAGATAAAAATTGAGCTCGCCGAACGTGAGACATACCTAAACGATGTCGAGTCCAAGTTTGGCGAACTCATGCAGGGCGTGCCAAATGTTGCCTTCGATGATGTGCCTGTTGGTGGCGAAGAAGACAGTACCGAAATCAAGCAATGGGGTGAGCAGACCACTGGCGCCGAAGACCACCTCGACTTCGCAACAAAGCGTGACTGGGTGGACTTTGAACGTGGTGCCAAAGTTGCTGGTGCGAAGTTCTACTACCTGAAGGGTGATTTGGCACTGCTCGAAAATGCTATCACACAGTACGCGCTGGATGTGGTTACCAAAAAAGGCTTTACCTTCATGACCGTGCCACACATGGCCAACGCTCGTATCAGTACCGGTACGGGGTTTGCACCGCGCTCCGACGACCAAGAAGACCAGTATTTTATCGAGAACGAAGATTTGGCATTAATCGGCACGGCTGAGGTATCGTTGACTGGCTACCACGCCGACGAGATTATCGACGAAGATAAACTGCCGCTGCTGTACGCCGGTCTCAGCCCATGCTACCGCAAGGAAGCGGGCACCTATGGTAAGCACGCCCGCGGCCTGTTCCGCGTGCATCAGTTCAACAAGCTCGAGATGTACGCCTACACCACCCCAGAACAGAGTCGTGAGATGCACGAGCGTATTCTAGCCATCGAAGAGGAAATTTGGCAGAACCTCGGCATTCCATACCACGTTATTAATATTGCCTCGGGTGATCTGGGCGCACCGGCTGCCAAGAAGTATGATGTCGAGTACTGGTCAAGCGTTGACGGCAAATACCGTGAGCTTACAAGCTGCTCGAACTGTACCGACTTTCAAGCGCGCAATTTGAACATTCGCGTCCGTCGTAAGGATGGCAAGGTAGAAGTGCTCCACACATTGAACGGCACTGCCGTATCGCTGGCGCGTTCGCTGATCGCCGTACTTGAACACTATCAGACCGATGACGGTAAACTCCGTATTCCAACCGTGTTGCAACCCTTTATGGGTGGCCGGACTGAGATTTAGATTCGGCCCAGGCGCTGGGTTCGAACGAGTTCGTCAACAAGAGCGGTTATTTCTACGAAGACTTCTTCTTCGTAGCGCTTACGTTGATCGACGGAGTTTGCAATTCGAGTGCCTTCACCAATGTCAGTTACATCCCAGATAATGGTGGATTCCGGTAGCTGCGCAATTGCGACTGCTTCGTCATATGCTATTTGGTTTGCGCAGATTACGAGTTGGTCATCGGTCAGCCGTTCCTGGGTCAGCTGTTCGGCACGTGGCTTGGCATGCCCAGCTAGGTCATGTCTGGCGAGTAGTTCCCGCGTGTTCGCAGTGTAACCAAGTTCGTGATTTGACTCCCTGGTTTCGTCGGCAATAGTGCCACTCGAGAGGGTAGTGATTCCTGGAATCTGTAGCGATTTGAGGTATGTTTCGGCAATTAAGCTCCGGAATATGTTGCCGCGACAGATAAAGTGGATGATCATTGCTCTTAGCATAGCATCCGTTTGGGGTGCAGACATTGTTGAACGAGAGTACAATAGAATTGTACATGCAAAAAGGAGGTATACATGATTGAAAAATTCGATCTCAAAGGGGTACACACGACAATTGACGCAAACCTCCAAAAATACGCGATCAAAAAGTTAGCATCACTCGATAAATACTTGCCGAAACATCACCGCGATGCGGTGCACGCGGTAGTAGAGCTCAAACAGGCCAATAAAGCCAGTGAGCAGAAGAAGTACACTTGTGACGTCACGCTGCATCTGCCGCATGACACGACCATTCATGTCGCCGAGACGACGCTGAACATGTTTGCAGCGATTGATATCGTCGAGACCAAGCTCAAACAACAGATTAAAAAGCACAAAGAGCAGCACGCGAACTCCAAATTGTCCCGTCACCTGACGGCTCGGCTGCGACGCCGTACCCAGCTCATGCCTGAACAAATGGCAGAGTAGTCAATTATTTTGCACGATATGCCTCTTCATTTTCTCCCGTAGACTCGGTATAATATCGGGGATACATTTGTTGGTGGACTTCAAAGAAAGAGGGAACTTCTTGTGAATATTGTGCTCAAAAAAATCCTTGGCGACCCACAGGCCAAGACAATCAAACGCCTGCGTAAGCGAGTGAAGGATGTCAACGCACTCGAAGATAAGTACAAGAAGCTGACCGACAAACAGCTGAAAGAGCAGACCGAGGTGCTCAAAAAGCGGCTCAAGAAAGAGTCGCTCGACAAGATCCTACCCGACGCTTTTGCCGTCGTGCGTGAAGCCGCGCGCCGTACTTTGGGCCAGCGTCACTTCGATGTGCAGCTGATGGGTGGTATGGTGCTGCACGAGGGTAATGTCGCCGAAATGAAGACCGGTGAAGGTAAGACCTTGGTTGCAACGCTGCCAATGTATCTGAATGCCTTGACCGAAAAGGGTGTGCACTTCGTGACCGTCAACGACTACCTGGCTCGCATCGGTGCCGGTTGGATGGGCCCCGTCTACTACTCGTTGGGTATGACCACCGGTGTTATTATCCCAGACCAGTCGTATATTTATGATCCAAAGTTCCTCGATGACTCACATGAGGATAAGCGTTTCCAGCATCTCCGTCCGTGTACGCGTCAGGAAGCCTATGCTGCCGATGTCACGTACAGTACCAACAACGAACTCGGTTTTGACTACTTACGCGACAATATGGTGCGCGAAACCGATCAGTTGCGTCAGAAGCCGCTACACTACGCCATCGTGGACGAGGCCGACTCTATCCTGATCGACGAAGCTCGTACGCCACTGATTATCTCGGCGCCCTCTGTCACGAGTGGTAATGCCTACGCCCAGTTTGCTAAAGTCGTCCGCCAGTTGAAGAAAGATGTCCATTATGAGACCGACGAAAAGCGCAAGACAGTCATTCTGACCGACGAAGGTGTCGAAAAGCTCGAAAAAGCGCTGGGTATCAGCAACCTCTATGCGGCCGAAAACATCCGGACGATTTATCACCTGCAGCAGGCGCTAAAAGCGCAGGCACTCTTCAAGCGTGATAAAGACTACGTGGTTACCAAGGATGGTGAAGTTGTGATTGTCGACGAATTCACCGGTCGTCTGTTGGCTGGACGTCGTTACAACGAGGGTCTGCACCAGGCCATCGAGGCCAAGGAAGGTGTCGAAGTCCAGGAAGAATCCATGACCCTGGCAACCATTTCGTTCCAGAACCTCTTCCGTCTGTACGAAAAGCTGGCTGGTATGACCGGTACGGCCATGACCGAGGCCGAGGAATTCCACCAGATTTACAAATTGGACGTTGTGGAAATTCCAAGTAATCGCAAGAACATTCGAGATGACCGCCCCGACCGAATCTACAAGAGTGAAGAGGGCAAGTTCAAGGCGATTGTACGTGAGGTAAAAGTGCTGCACGAAAAGGGCCAACCGGTGCTGATCGGTAGTGCATCTATTGAGAAAAACGAGCGCTTGAGTGCACTGCTAGCCAAGGCCAACATTCCGCACCAGATATTGAACGCTAAGAACAACGAACGCGAGGCCGGTATCGTGGCCAAGGCTGGTCACAAGGGCGCCGTTACCCTGGCAACTAACATTGCCGGTCGTGGTACCGACATTATCCTCGGCGAAGGCGTTAAGGAACTTGGTGGTTTGGTCGTGATTGGTAGTGAGCGCCATGAATCCCGCCGTATCGACAACCAGCTGCGTGGCCGTGCCGGTCGTCAGGGTGACCCGGGTACGACGCAGTTCTTTGTCAGCACTGAGGATGACCTGATGCGTATCTTTGGTGGTGATCGTATTTCGAGCATCATGGAGCGTCTCAAGGTTGACGACAGTACACCTATCGAGAATCGCCTGATTAGCAAATCGCTCGAAGGTGCCCAGAAGAAGGTGGAGGGCTTCCACTTCGATCAGCGTAAGAACGTCGTGCAGTACGACGACGTCATGAACCGCCACCGCAAGGCAACCTATGCCATGCGGAGCGAGATCTTACACCAAGCTGACATTCGCAAGCGCGTAAATCTGTTCATCGAGGAAGAGTCGAAGGCTCTGGCGAACTCACCACTTATTACTAGCGATGAGTTTGAGGGCGTCTTGCGTGAGGTAATTCCATTCGACGAGAGCACGCTGGACCGAATCTTTGATACCGAAGCCGACAAGTTCCAACCAGTACTGCTGGCAGCCACCCGCGAGCTGTATGAGGGTCGCGAGACAGCCTTCACGCCAGAGGTCATGCGGGCGGTAGAGCGTCAGATTTACCTCCAAGTTCTGGATGAATTGTGGATGCAACACTTGGAAAACATGGACCACTTGCGTGAAGGCATTCACTGGATGAGTGTCGGTCAGCAAGACCCACTGGTCGAGTATCGTCGTCGTGGTCAGCAGCTTTTTGAGGGCATGCAGCAAGACCTGCGCCACAATGTGCTGCGCACCCTCTTCCACGCTGAGCCAGTCGACCAAGCGGCCCTGAACGCACCAATTGAGACCGAGCTTACCCGTGCCGCACGGGGTAGCATTAGCAACGCCAGTCAAATCAACGAGACCGAGAGCGAATTTGACGAGGGTAGCTTTAAGCCAAAGAAGACCGAAGTCGAGGAAAAGAAAAAGGCCGCAGCCAAGGTTAAAAAGGCGCGCAAGACTGAGCGCAAACGTAAGACCCAAGCCCGAAAGCGCAAGTAGGCCAGCCAGTAGTGAAACATACTGTTACAGAGATTAGCCTCCAGAATGGCGCAAAGGGCCTGCTGGTACACATTCCAGACGCCAGCGTCATGACATTCGACCTCAATTTCCGAGCTGGCGAGTACCTCGTTGATCCCAAGAAGTGGGAAGTTGCTCACCTCATGGAGCACGTGTTGCTGGGTGCCAACGAGCTGATCCCGAAGGCTCGTGATTTCCAGGCCGAGCTTGAGAAAAATGGCGCCTATAGTAACGCTACAACCGGCGTCTACGACATTACCTACGAAGCAGAGTGTGCCGACTTTGAATGGGACCGGGTGCTTGGACTCATGCTCGTAGCCATTACTAAGCCGCTGTTCCTAGATGAAGAATTCCAAGCCGAGTTCGGCAATGTCCAGGAAGAAATGGTCGCCCGGGCTAACAATCACTTCCGGCGTTTGAGTCTAGAAATGCGTCGAGCACTCGGGCTTATCGTCCGTACTGACACCGAGCGTATCGAGCTTATGAACAATGTGACGGTTGAAGACGTCCGTGAACATTATCGCACCACGCATCATACCCAAAACCTGCGTTTCGTGATTGCTGGTAACATCAACCGCAAGCGTCGGGCAACGATTGAGACGATTTTCGAAAACATTGAATTGCCACAGAAGGGCAAGCGTTTTGCACTGCCGAAGGAATTGCCAAAAGCCCTGAAGAAGCCGGTCTACGCTCACAATGATGCCGTCGAGAACCTGTACTTCTATATCGATACATTCATGAATCGTCGCATGACCGATGCCGAAACTGATGCCTTGAACCTGGTGAATACTATCCTCACCGAGACGCTGTACAGCAAGATTCTGGGCACGGCTCGCGAGCGCGGCCTGGTATACGGCATGAGTAGTGGTCTGAGCTACACACGCGACGCCAGCAATTGGTGGTTTGGCGCACAGGTATCCGACAAAAACGCTCCGGCGCTGTTCAAAATTGTTATCGATGAACTGGGCAAAGTAATGGCTGGCGGTCTCGCAGAGTCAGAAATCGAAGCTGCCAAGCAGTATGCTCTCGGTCGTTTCCAGCGCAGTGCGCAGACGGTCGGCGGTACGGCCAACGGCTACACCGGACGCTATTTCTTCGATGGCGTTGTCGAGGACTATCACCATATTCCAGATCGCATTCGAGCTATCGAGAAGCAGCAGATCGTGAAGATTACTCGCGAGATGTTTGCCGAAAAAGTTTGGGGCTTCGGGGTACTTGGTGACTGTGGCGAAAAGTTCGCTGCAAGCTTGCGCGATGAACTCGCTGCCCTCTGGGCCCGGGAGTAGACTACTGTGAATGAGCTCAAGTCTCAAGCAATGGCACTGCATACGCAGGTAGCCGATGCGGCTGAACGATTGAAGCTTGAAGCGCTGGAACAAGAAGTTGTGAGCCTGCAGACGCGTAGCCAGGAATCGGATTTCTGGCAAGACAATTTGGCTGCCCAACGGGTTATGCAGCAGATTGCCAAACTGGAGACGACCACCAAGCCATGGCGTGAACTGCTGGATGGATCCAAGGAAGTTATCGATATCATCGAGTTGAATGTCGAGGGTAGCGAAGCTGAAGTTCAGCAGCAACTCGACTTCCTGACTGCCAAATTTGATGAGTACAAGCAGCAATTGAAGTTCAATGGTCCCTATGATGATCACGATGCGATCGTGACTCTGTCGGCTGGCGCTGGTGGAACCGATGCTCAGGACTGGACCCAGATGCTGGAGCGCATGTATCTGCGATTTGCCGAAAAAGCTGGTTGGAAAGCCATTCTCATCGAGGAATCAGCTGGCGAGCAAGCCGGACTAAAGAGTGCGACGTTTGAGCTGAGCGGCCCGTTTGCATATGGCAAGCTCAAGGGCGAGCACGGCGTGCATCGCCTGGTGCGCTTGAGTCCGTTCAACGCCGAGAGCCGGGAAACAAGCTTTGCCAAGGTTGAAGTTACGCCCAAGATTGACGCGCCCGAGGAACTTGAGATTGACGACAGAGACCTGCGTATCGATGTCTATCGTTCCGGTGGCCATGGTGGCCAGTCGGTCAATACGACCGACTCCGCCGTACGAATTACCCATCTGCCCACAAGCATTGTGGTAGCTATCCAGAACGAGCGCTCGCAGCTGCAGAACAAAGAAACTGCCATGACAATCCTGCGTTCCAAGCTTGCCCAATTGCAGATGGAGCAGCATGCCGAGCAGGTGAGCGAGCTGAAGGGTCCAAACGAGGAAGCTGCCTGGGGTAACCAAATTCGCAACTACGTACTGCACCCCTACAAGCAGGTCAAAGACGTGCGTACGGAATACACCAGTACTGACCCCGACAAAGTTCTGGATGGTGAGCTGGAGCCGTTCATACAGGCTTATCTCGAGAAGCACCTCGGCTAAGAGTTATCGAAAAACTACCGTTGCAATATGTAGCGATAGTTGTATAGTCTCATGACATGAGTGTTGGTGATTTTGAAACCATTGTCGGCAGTAACTTCCCCCAATTTGTACCACCCCGGGAAACCACTGCGCAGGTATTTGACGATGTCTTAGAATCGCTGCCAAGGCCAGTGCATATTATCGACAATAAGATGGTCCGCCTGGCGTTGGAGTTACCTACAGAAGACGAAATAGAAGTTTTCGTGCACGCCACGACGACTATACTTCCAGCGACAGGTGAGGAACATACCACAGACGATATCGCGGTTGAGTTTACCTACGAAGCCGAGCAGTTTGATGTATCCGCAGACGACTTAGATATTGACGCTAATCCAGAAAAGACCGCTGCAGCAGTTGAGAAGTTACAGTGGTTCCTTTCGAGTATATCGGCCGACGACCCGTACCATTCGTGGCTCAACCGCATGGTAAGCGGCCTGACCGCCGACCCGATGTTCCGGCCCTTTATCGTCCAAGAACTCCTCGAGGATCCGACAGTTGAGCTGGATGTCTCGCAGCAGTGGGTAGGCGGCTACCAGTTCAACAATGGCACCCATCTGGCTGTGGCGGCCGAGGTGCCGGTCGGCAGCTACCCACCGTTTCCAGAAACGATTCAGCCAATAGAACTACAGATTGCGCTGACGCTACGAAATCACGTGCACTATGTCTACCAACGTTTCCCGGATGAGGAAGGGGACGGGTTCGAGGAACAGTTAGTGTGGTTTCCCGATGTCCGGCAGTTGACGCTGTCACGGTACAACGACAGTGATGTGCCGGTGGCAAAGGGTGAGCCAGTGTTGCCGCAGGCCGACGTCTGGGTGGAGACTGAACTAGCGAGTGAACGCGCACGACCAAGTGATCAACTCATGCGGCGCATGACCAAGGCGATGCAGAAGGCCCTCCGTTCGGGTATTTCTGGCATAGGACCGCTGGATGCCTTTGACGAAGACTAGCCAAACACCTACTTGGCAACCTGGCAAGCGGAGCGTACAATACGCCTCAAATGTCGGAGCAGAGTATACCGGATCCAGACGTTCACTTACCCATACTGGTTGATCCGGCTGTGCAACGAAGTATCGATCAGATGCATGAGTTTCAGGCGGAACTCGATCTACAGCCCAATGCACCGATTCACCGCGTGCAGGAAATGGTCCAGCAGCTTGATGCTGGCTGGTTCCACATGGGTGAATTAGTCTCATTGTCGGGTAATGTAGAGTGTTCGGTTATTGATGTTGAGCAGCAGGAAACGGAGACCGGTGAGCTACGCTCGACTCTCATGACCAAGATGCGGGAGGATGGCGAGCCGCAAACATGTACATATTTTGCGCGCGACGTTGAGTTTACTTCGCGTGGTTTCACGGCAGACACCGAGCCGTTTATGGTCGGTGGCTTGCAGGTCGGCGTACGGACAGTCTTGCGCATGACTTTTACGAGAAATGTGGCTCTGAATTTGCCCGATCAAGAACTCCCCCAACAGTTGGTGCTCCATAATCACGCCACGGTCGATGAAATATCGATGGATTTTCGCAGAGACTCGCTCGAATACAATCGACTTAAGTCGCTCGAGTATTTTCCGGAGTTTATGGCCGAGGTCGAGAAGCGGATAGATGGCACAAATCGGATAGCCGAAGATATCATGGCCCTGAAGGGCCTTGAGGCGACCATCAATCCCGATATCATGGGTGATGCCGAGGTGCGTGCGCTGGAAGCTTATGTCGATGAACTTATAAGCGTCGAGCAAGATGACCTGCCATATGCGCTCAAGTTCCGAGAGGGGACTATGGCGTATGACCCGTACGAAAAGGAAGATGTGCTGGGCGAATACGAAGACGGACCAACACTTATGGCTCGAGTGTTGGGTGTACGTTTGACGCGTAAAACCGAGACGTTACCCGTGAGTAATGGCTACGGTACCACGACCGATCCGACTATTATTGAGCCCCGAATCGCAATCCAGCTGCTGAACGCTGACGTGGAAGATGATTCGGTTGAGGTTGAAGTTCGGCTTGCTGATGTCGAAGTGCTCTGCAGTATTCGGCAGTCGTTCTATCTGGGCCTCGAAGAAGCTGACGAAGCCGAATAGGGATCTACCGGTGTGAATGGTTTGCCACCTCAGTAAACCTTAAGCAGTACCTGTGGTACAATAAGTGTAATGATTCTATTGGACAGGGTGACCAAAACTTACAATCGTGACTTGGGGCCATCGCTCGATAGGATAACGCTCCACGTCGAGCCGAAAGAGTTCGTGATTGTGGTCGGGCAGAGCGGTGCCGGTAAGACAACGCTATTGAAGCTGTTGACCCGCGAGGAACGCCAGACGAGCGGCAAAATCATCATTGGTGGTATCGACTACGACAAACTGAAGGACAAAGACATCCCGCTGCTGCGCCGCAAAATTGGCGTGGTCTTCCAGGACTTCAAGTTGCTGCCGAACAAGACAGTGTTCGAGAATGTTGCTTTTGCGCTGGAGATCGTTGGCGTCGGTAAAAAAGAGATTAACAACACCGTGCCAAAGGTACTAGATATCGTGAACCTAAAGGGCAAAGAGAAGCGTATGCCGCGGGAGCTGTCCGGTGGTGAACGCCAACGGGTTGCTATTGCCAGGGCTATTGTGCGCCAGCCAAAGATCCTCATTGCCGATGAGCCGACCGGTAACCTCGACCCCAAGCACGCCTGGGATGTCATAAAGGTGCTGGAAAAGATTAATCACTACGGCACGACGGTGCTGCTGACCACCCACAACGTCGAAATTGTGAACAAACTAAAGCGTCGAGTCGTGACCATTGAGGGTGGCAAGATTGCCAGCGACCGAGCTAATGCGAACTACAAGATCTAGCCATGCATCGTAAATACATCACATTCATGCGCATCGTGCATACCGGCATCGTGAACTTCATCCGGAATGCCAGCCTGGCCATCGCCGCTATGGCAGTGATGATCGTGACATTGACTATCGTGTTGTTTTCGCTGGTTGCCAATGCAACTTTCGGTAACACCATTCAGCAGATCACCAACAAAATCAACGTGTCGGTGTATCTGCAGGACAGCGTAACTCCGGCCCAGACCAAGCAGCTGGTAAATGATCTGCAGAAACAGCCGAATGTAAAGTCCGTCGAGTATCTGTCAAAAGACCAAGTACTCAAACAATACGTCTCGCAGAACGCCAACAACGTCACATTGCAGCAGGCGATTAACGAAACATCCAATCCATTGCCAGCAACGATCCACGTCTATTTGAAAGACCTGAACCAGATTAAGAGCGTCGAGACGTATCTACTGAAGTCGGATAAAAAGAAACTCCAGACCTCTGACTCGCCATCCTACTCAGGCAATCTGAAGGAAGCGATCGATAATATCAGCCACGCCACTAATATCTTGCGCAAGATAGGTATCATCGCAGTGGGGATATTTGCGCTCGTGTCAGCACTGATTATCTTCAACACTATCCAAATGGCTATCTTTAACCGCCGCGATGAGATTCAAATTATGCGTTTGCTCGGCGCGAGCACCGGCTACATTCGTGGGCCGTTCATTGTCGAGAGCGCCATCTACGGACTACTGTCAGCAGTCGTCTCGGTGCTGATTATCAACTCCGTATTTGTCGCCGCGAGCTCCACCTTGCAGGCTAGTTCGCTTGGTCTGTTGGATATCGGCTACGCTACAACATATTTCGACAGCCACTTCTGGAAATTCCTGGGGTTGCAAGTAGCTATCGGTATGCTTATTGGTACTATCTCGTCAGTCATTGCCACTCGTCGCTACCTGAAATTCAAGACGAAATAACCCTGTCCTAGCACAGCCGAGTCTGAGCGCTGTGAGATAACTGCCAGCTTTTTGGATGCGAATGGGGTTAGATAGAACGGTTATGAATGAACAGGTCCCCCAACCTCAGTCAAACGTTGCCCGAGCGTATCACTATCTAGAAAACTTTACGGCCAGTGCGGAGTTAACTCGTTATAGCCAACGAGGACCCGTTATCGATGTGCGTGAAGTAGCCCTGGATGACAGGCAGATTGCACAAGCTCGCTGGATTCTGGGTGCTTTCGGTATTGTCCCGCCGGATACTATGTTGGTCGCCTGGCAGTCAGAATTTCCGCATCAGCATAATACGTACATCGAATCGGGCAGCGAGAGCGTATTTTTGCATCTAGACTATGGTGCAGCCCTCACGCGGATATATACGGTGACTCGTCAGGTGGATGGCGGGTATGTTACCCACAAATCTGATCATTATGCCGATCCAGTACACGAACAATATCTGGAAACTGAACAGCTGCCACCCGGTGGCCAGGTCACTCCCATCGAGCTAGCGGCCGTGGTGGCCATTGCTGAAGTAATTAGCTATAAACATCCAGACGAATTGCCCCCGACCTAATCGTACCTGACCACTGGGCAACGCACCGGCTAGGGAGTATACTTAAGCGTAATGAAGAGAGGGTCGCGGCGAACTGACTATTCGCAACCTGTGAGCAGCGTCCGGACACATCGTTATGTCCGGCGTTCTATGGTGCTGTCTGATACCTCTCGCCGGGAATCTGCCGTACAGAATCCGGCGGCACCGGCTGTCTGGATAGCAACTCTAAAAAATACATGGTCGAAGGTACGGCTTGTACTCCGTACGGCTCGCCTGCATGGGAACAGAGCAGGGCGCCAGTTAGTGGCACACTGGCACGCTCGGAACTGGAATGTCATGGCTACCTCGGTATTCGCGGTGATTATTTTGGTTGCCTCTATTGTGCTGCCATTCTTTGCAGCCACCCATCAGGAAGCAAGCTATGATCTGACCCCGGCGAAGAGCCTACTAGAAAGCGTGCCAGGCTACCTGCAGCAGAAACTGACATTCGACACGAAGCAGCAGCTATACCAGTTCAATCAAAATGGCACGGTCGCCCAGAACACGGGCAGCTCGTTGAATGTCGGCAGTACCAGCTATAGTGCCACATTGCCGGCTCAGTTCACAGATGCCTCGCAGGGTATTACGCTCACTGATATCGGTAGCAAGCAAACCGTGAAGCTTAAGCCACAGTTTTCTCTGGATGCTGGCCGGAATGAGCAAGGCCATGTCGTCTACCCGCTCTCGGATTCCAATGCACAGCTGGTGTACAGCTTCAAGGACGCGGGGGTCAAAGAGGACATCATACTGTACCAGTCACCAGGTGACACGGCAGAGTTTAACTACCAACTCCACCTGCCAGACGGCATGTTAGCGCGGGTGCAGGCGGATGGCTCTGTCGGCATCTTTGGCGGTGACCCGACACTGTTCGGAAACATCAGCTATGGCAGCGACAAGGACCGAGCCCTTGTCAATAAAGCCAAGCAGCACAGCCAAAAAGATCACCTATACTACGTTATCCCAGCCCCAGCCGTCACCGGTACAACTACTCAGCATGTCCACGCCAAGTTTGCCCTCCAGCAGGATACGTTGATAGTGCAGGTAAGTGGCCTGAATGGTGCGCACTATCCGTTAAGTATTGACCCAAGCTTTGTAATGAGCCCTAACAGCTGCGGCTGGCAGACTAATAACAATGATGATGGTAGCGTTGGCTATGGCACTGCTACAGGGAGCTGCAACATTAGCCGGCCAACGCTTAGTGGTGGAGCTCTGAGCAGCTGGGCAGAGAATAACGGCTCAGCTACTGGATTGTCCCCGGGGCCAGCGGACGTCTACACGACTGCCATCGTCAATGGGTATATGTACTTTGTGGATCAAGCAGTTAGCGGTGGTGGGTTGAGTAACGGTATATACGTGGCTGCCGTCAATGCTTCTACGGGTGTTGTAGGTACACCCGTAGCGACAACACTTCCGGCGGGTGAAGACGTTCGGGGGGCGGCACTTGTAACAGTTAACGGGTACCTCTACGCAATTGGAGGCACCAATAACGCACGAACCTACGCTATAGCCAAGCCAAGCCCTACGACTGGCTTGATAGCCGGCTGGACTCTATCTTCAGGCTCGGCACTCAACGCGCCAAGAGTGTTATCAGGGGCGGTTGCCTATAATGGGCGCATCTACGTTGTAAATGGCTCAAACGGTCTAGGTGCCGTCAACAGTACCGAGTATGCGACGGTGCAGGGCGACGGCAGCCTCAGTGCCTGGACGGTGGGGAGTACGATAACTCAAGAAGCTGGTGGACTCACGCGTAGTTCATTAGCGGTGAGTAACGGCTATCTTTATTCAATCGGAGGCGTTACCTCTGTAGGGGCTGGCTCAGCTCCACAGAGTACAATTTATGTGGCGCCCATCAACAATAATGGTAGCATTGGCACCTGGATAACATCTACAACCAGTCTCCCGACTGCCATATTTTCCCAGGGAACGATAGTCGCCAACGGCTATGTGTATGTAATCGGTGGAGCAACTAGTAGTACTACAACAACTGCTGCAAGCTACGTAGCTAAACTTTATGCTAGCGGTGGCATTGGGCCCTTCCAGGCTACTACAAGTCTTCTAACCGCACGGGATACAACGAACGCACTCCTCTATAATGGCAAGATCTATATTGCCGGCGGCTTTAGCGCGGCATTAACAACCGGCGCTGGTACATACTATCAAGATATTCAATATGCCACCCTCAGCACCGCGCTCGGCAATACGAGTGCCTACACGGCGGCGGCTAACTACACCTCAACGGCAGTCAACGAGTTCGCTACTGCCAGCTACGGCGGTTATCTCTATGTCATAGGAGGCAACACATCGAATACGGGTGGCGGCGGAACAATGTTGAGTACCGTTCGGTATGCTCCGCTTAACACGGATGGGTCTATCGGTACCTGGACGACCAGCTCGACCAGTTTTAATAACACCGGGGCGGGTGCTTGCGCGAGCGCCTGTACGGGCAGGGTGAATATGGCTGCCGCTGTATATAATGGCTATCTCTATATTGCCGGCGGAGCTAGCAACGGTGGTGATGGCAATGGCATATGGAGCGATCTCCAGTCAACGCCACTAAGTGCCACAACTGGTGCGCCCGGCAGCTGGACAACGGTTTATAAGGACTTCACCACCAGCAGCACCAGCACATACACCCCTGCTAACGGTCGCTCCGAAATGGCTATGCAGATCTACAACGGCACGATGTATTTGATGGGTGGTGTGACGGGTAGCTCTCCAGGCCAGACGGATATGCCCGATATATACTATGCGTCACTTAACTCCAGTGGCGGGGCGGGCACGTTTACGCATAGCAGTACAGGATTGCCCGGGGGTGTTGGTAGAAGTGGCGTGCACTCATTCGTGAACAACAACAGGCTGTTCATCGTGGGCGGCGGTAGTGGCGAAATATGGGGCGGCGTCGCCAATGATAAGGACGATGTTCAATTTATTCCTATCAATTCGGATGGTTCACTGGATGGCACCACGGGCTGGAAAGACGCGAACGCTTCAGCTAATGGCGGCAGTGGTAGTAGCTTTGTGGCAGCTACAAACCTACAAGACTATGGTGTAAGCGTGGCCAACGGCTATCTGTATATAAGTGGTGGCAGAAACGGTGCGAGCGGGACTAATACTTTTGCAGTAGTCTACAAGGCTCCTATCAACACTAATGGTAGCCTCGGTACCTGGACAAATCCCGCAAGTTTAATCCAGGCTCGTTACGGTGCCGGTAGCGTCATCCTCAACGGCTTCCTCTATGCAATAGGGGGCTGTAGTGCCCGCGCCTCTTTCCTTGGTCAGAACTGTAACAGTACAGCCAGCATGCTGGCTAGCGTTGAATACGCCCAGGTTTACAATGGTGGTGGTGGCGCCGACGGCACCTGGACAGCTGGCACGAGCATGAACAGCGCTATATGGGCACAGCCACTGGTTGCTGCTAACGGCTTCCTGTACTCACTCGGTGGCTGTAAAAGTTTCGTGGTGCTACTCTCGACCTGTAATGGCATTTCCAACGCCTCTCAATACGCGCCTATAAATGCGGACGGCTCACTAGGTAGCTGGCAAACCGGGACCACGCTGCATGATTCAGTGTTCGGTGAGGGTGCCGTGGCGGCCAACGGCTATATATATGTCATGGGCGGTTGTCCCTCTACTAACAGCACCTGCGCCGCACCACTTAACACAGCCTACTCGGCGCTTATATGTACGGGTAGCAACACCACAGGCGGATGTACGGGCGCCTCAACTCCTGGCACCTTCGGTACCTGGAATACACTAGCCACTTTCACGACGGCCCGGTGGGGTGTAGGGGTAGTTATCTCGAATGGCTATATCTATCTAGCAGGCGGTACGTCGGGGGGCGCTAGTAATATTCTGAATGATGTCCAATCGGCTCAAATCTTGCCCAATGGCGGGTTGGGTAGCTGGGGTTCCGCGGGTAGCGGCTCAACCTTCACGACGGCCCGGTACAACCTATCGCTTGCAGCCTATGGCGATTATCTGTACCTGGGGAGTGGTAATGGCTCGGGCGGTAAGTTAGGTGATGTACAGTACGCGGCAGTCCAGGCCAACGGTGCTCTTGGTGGCTGGCAAGGTACAACCAACATGAGCATGATTGGATCGAGTAGTCTTACGGGCTACGGTGGTTACCTATACGCCTATGGTAATGGTGCGACCAGCACCAACCAGCTCCAATATGCTCCAATCTTTGCTAACGGAACACTTGGAGATTGGATAACCACGCCCGGCTATAGTGCCGGAACTCTGGAGTACTCAACCGTTACGGCTTACGATGGTTTCATCTATAAAGTGGGTGGTGCGGATAGTAGCGTTACCAGTAAAGCCGACACTGCCTACGCCCCACTGCAAACAACTCCGGCTATTGCCAACTACTCCATGCTGCTTGCAACTGATATGGTAACTTCTCCGGCTGATGTGTTTGCAAATCTTACGCTGGAGCAGCCCACGAGCACGATAAATGTTGGGCTGGCTGGAGCAACCGTGGCGAGTCCGACTTTTAGCAGCACGACGACGCAGTCTATGGCGAGCGGCACCAAGTACTCGCTGCCCGCAACGCTCATAAGTTACTACTGGGTGCCGATTACCATCGATGATACTCAG
The DNA here is from genome assembly GCA_035564115.1 of Candidatus Microsaccharimonas sp. Taxonomy (GTDB): domain Bacteria; phylum Patescibacteriota; class Saccharimonadia; order Saccharimonadales; family UBA4665; genus JACMPA01. The sequence continues at coordinate 18,614 of DATMTN010000019.1, forward strand.
TCCATGACCTTTGGTGAATCGGCGGGCTCAAGCATTAGCTACTTACAACTCAACTACCACTCAAACCCGGGCATGCGGCTGCGCGGTGGCAAAACGTTCAATAGCGGCGTTCAGCAATCACTCGATGCACAGTAGGCAACGGCTCTGCGTAGGCTAGGCTGACTGTACAAATTTGCAGGTTTGCGCTATACTAAGCGTTAGCGTGAATAAGATAAACACCATGCGCCTATCAAAACAAAAAAACACTGTAATCCACCGCTTCGCTTCACTCACACGTAGCAAGCCGGTGTTGCTTGTGGTGCTGTCGGCGGTGCTCATCGGGGCAGGGCTGGTAACGCCATATGTTCGAGCCGACCAATTCGACGATCAGATTAATGCCCTCCGGAGTCAGAATGCCTCTGCCCAGAGCTCACTCAATGATCTCCTGAGCCAGGCAAGCAGTTATCAGGATGCGATCAATCAGCTACAGATGCAGATCAACGCCGTTCAAGCAGCGATTGCAGCCAACGAAGCGCAGCAGGCTGACTTGCAAGCCCAGATCGTGCAGCAACAGCAGGAAATTGACAAGCAAAAAGCTATCCTAGGGAACGATATTAAGACTTCATATGTTAGCGGACAGCTCACGCCTGTTGAAGCCCTTGCTACTAGCAATAACCTGAGCGATTATATCGACAAACAAGAAGCTTATTCTCGCGTCCAGGACACAATTCAAAAAACTATGGCCCAGATTCAGGTCTTGCAGCGTAGCCTACAGGCCAAGAAGGCCGAGGTCGACCAATTGCTCGACAGTGAGCGAAGCCAAAATGATCAGCTCGCTGCAACGCAGGCTCAACAAAACCAAATGCTGGCGTACAATCAGAATCAGCAAGACGCCTTCAATGCCCAGATTGCCAGCAACTCCAGTAAGATGGCTGAGCTGCGTCGTCAGCAGATTATCGCTAACGCGGCGTATAACATCGGTAACTTCAAGGGTGACCCGAACAATGGCGGGTATCCATCGGCTTGGGCAAATGCCCCACAGGACAGCCTGATCGACAGTTGGGGCATGTACAACCGCGAGTGTGTCAGTTACACGGCCTTCATGGTGCACCAGGATTATCTGTCAGGTAAAGATTCTCGCGACATGCCATGGTGGGGCGGCGTTGGGAACGCCAACCAATGGGACGACAACGCTCGGGCGGCCGGTATCCCAGTCGACAGTAACCCGACACCAGGCTCTATCGCCATCAGCAACGCTGGCTTCTATGGTCACGCCATGTATGTCGAGGCCGTGAATGGCAATCAGATTTACGTACAACAGTACAATCAGCAGCTGAACGGTCAGTACTCTGAGGGTTGGCGCTACACCACCGGACTCGTCTTCATACATTTCTAAGCTCTCGAGACAACCATACGCGGCCCCGCTACGCGGGGGGACCCTCCGGCCAGGTTTTCTCGTCACTGCTTGCGGAATGAATCCGCATTCGCTTCGCGAACCGCAGTTGCTCTTTCCGAACCCAGTTTCTGAGCAAAGTTATTTCAGCAAACTGTCAGACAGTTTGCTATACTAGGTGCTAATGGTTTCTGAGACAAAAAAAGAGGGAAGTAGTGCTCCGAGTGGCCGCCTGAAGCGCCACTACATCCGCTTCGCAGCCGGTGCTATCGTGCTGTACTTTGTCTTCAGTCTTGGTGTTATGACCGGGAGTGGCCAACTGCACTTCACGACCAAGAAGGGCATGACTGGTTTGCCAGACAAGCTCAACTACTCGACTGTCGATGACGTTTATAATGCGCTCAGGCAGAACTACAACGGCACACTCACCGAGCAGCAGGTGCTCGACGGCCTCAAACACGGTCTGGCCGAAGCCACCAATGACCCATATACCGAATACTTTACTGCCAAAGAAGCCAAGCAATTTACGGATGGCATTAACAGCACCTTCAGCGGTATTGGCGCTGAGCTGGGTCAGGACAGTGACAAGAACATCATCGTCATCTCACCAATTACTGGTTTCCCAGCCGAGAAAGCCGGACTGAAGGCACAAGATATCATCGCGACTATCGACGGTACTTCCACGCAGGGCATGTCGATCGATGACGCGGTCAATAAGATTCGTGGGCCCAAGGGGACGGCCGTCAAGCTGGGCATAGTCCGTGGTGGTGAGGCGCAGACACTTAGTATCATCCGCGATACCATTCAGGTACCTAGTGTAACTTCGAAGGTGTTAGACAACAATATCGGCTACATGCAGATTACCAGCTTTGCCGATGACACCGGCACCTTGGCTAAAAAGGCTGCCCAGGACTTTAAGCAGAAGAATGTGAAGGGTATCATCGTGGACTTGCGTAACGACCCAGGTGGCTATTTGGATGCAGCAGTCGATGTCTCAAGTCTGTGGATTCCACAGGGTAATCTAGTCGTCAACGAAAAGGGCTCTACAGAGAGCAAGCAGTACGTCGCCAAGGGCGGCAACATCTTGAAAGGCATCCCCACGGTGGTACTGGTGAACGGCGGTTCCGCCAGCGCCAGCGAAATTACGGCTGGTGCGCTTCACGATACCAAGAACGCGACAATCATCGGCGAAAAGAGCTTCGGTAAGGGTGTCGTTCAGCAACTCATCAACTTGTCTGACGGTTCAGAGCTGAAGGTCACGGTTGCCAGCTGGTATCGCCCGAACGGTCAGAACATCCAGCACAAGGGTATTACTCCCGACCAGATCGTCAAACTGACCGATGATGATGCGAAGGCTCAGAACGATACGCAGCTAACCGCTGCCGAAACCTTCCTGAATAAGTAGTCGCAGCAAGCGGTTACTTCTGAAACCGGGTGAGGGCAGTGTGATTTTTACGGTTTGCAGATCAGCGCTTATGCTGTAGTATATTCCCAGATAGCGAGAGGAGTGGTAGTGGCAGGGCCTACTAAGTACGTATTTGTAACAGGTGGTGTGCTTTCCGGATTAGGAAAGGGTATCACTGCCGCCTCTCTCGGTAACCTCTTCAAAGCCCGCGGCCTGCGTGTAAACATCCAGAAACTTGATCCGTATCTCAATATGGACGCCGGTATGTTGAACCCAGCTGAGCATGGCGAATGTTTTGTGACGCGTGATGGTGCCGAGACCGACCTCGACCTCGGTCACTATGAGCGCTTTATCGACGAGGAGTTGACGCAGAGCAGCTCAGTCATGAGTGGCCGTATCCTGCGCAAGGTATTCGATGATGAGCGCAATGGTCGCTACGCCGGCAAGACCGTCCAGTTTATCCCCCATGTTACCAACGCTATCCAGGAAGAAGTCCTAAAGGCCAGCGAGGGCTTTGATGTGCAGATCGTCGAGATTGGCGGTACCGTGGGCGACTACGAAGGCCTTAGTTTCGTGGAGGCCATCCGTGAACTGTCACTAAAGGTCGGCCGCGAGAATAGCGCCTTTGTACACGTGGTCTATATGCCATACCTCGGTGCTAGCCACGAATTCAAGACGAAGCCAGCTCAAAACGCGGTGCGTGACCTGCGTGGGATCGGTATTGTACCGGATGCTCTGATGGTCCGCAGCGAGACGATGGCGCCAAGCAGTGTACTCAACAAGCTCAGCCTGTTCTCTGGTGTGGTGCCAGAAGCGATTGCCTTACTACCAAATGCCAAGTCGATTTATCAAGTACCGCTGACGCTCGAGGATGAAGGTATCGCCGACGTATTGTGCCGCCGCTTGGGCATTGCAGCTGACAAGCCGACCCTCACGGAATGGCGTACCCTGGTTGACCGTGCCCTCAGCAAGCCGTCCAAAAAGGTAACTGTTGGTATGGTTGCCAAGTACATGGATAACCAAGACACTTACTTGTCTGTCACTGAAGCTCTGGCGGCTGCCGCTTGGCACGCCGATGTCGAAATGACCGTGCAGTGGATTGACGCTGAAGCCTTGGACGCCCCAGACGCCGATGTAGCCAAAGCACTCGAGGGTGTGGATGGTATTGTTGTGCCTGGTGGTTTTGGGCAGCGCGCCCTCGAGGGCAAGATTCATGCTGCGCAGTACGCTCTTAAGAACAAGACTCCATACCTGGGCCTCTGCCTGGGTCTGCAGATGGCGGTCATTGCCGCCGCTCGCAATGCTGGGCTCGAGGGCGCGACAACCGAAGAACTCCATCCTGATGCTGCCGAACTCGTTATTAGTACTATGGCCGGCCAAAAGGGACTGGAAAACACTGGTGGCACCATGCGCCTGGGCGATTATGACTGTAAGCTTGAGCCGGGTAGTCTGGCCGAAAAAGTCTACGGGACAAACAGTATTGTCGAACGCCACCGACACCGCTACGAGTGCAACAACGAGTATCGGGACCGCTATGAGTCGTGGGGCATTCGTGCCAGTGGTGTTAGTCCAGATGGCCATCTTGTAGAGATGATTGAAGCTGTCGATCACCCATACTTCCTGGCAACTCAGGCTCACCCCGAGTTCAAGAGCCGACCGAACCGGGCACACCCGATGTTTGATGGCTTCATCAAGTCCTTGCTATAGGCTCATTTGCTCGGCACATTTCAGGCGCTAGCCTGTGCTCCGATGCTCACGTACCTGTCATGTACGCTCCGCTTCGGTGCTCGGCTATCATCCTAAACTGCACTCAAACAAAAAAGTTCCTTAGTTCATTACTTTCGGATTTGCCTCGGGGCAACTTCTGCGTTACCATAAACGGTATGGATCAAAACACCAGTACTTCGGCTGCGCCGGCAGCCCAACCGACAGAGCCTTTCAAAGTACCCGACCAGGCAAAGCGCCTTTTGCTTGTCGAAGACGACAACGCCCTGGCCAACGTCTATGTAACTCGTCTGCAGACCGAGGGCTTCGATGTCCGTCGTGTTGCCAATGGTGAGGAAGCGCTGGCGGCTGCTCTGAGCTACAAGCCTGACCTGATTATCCTCGATGTCATGATGCCCAAGGTGAGCGGGTTTGATGTACTGGATATTCTGCGTAACACCCCAGACACCGCTAACGTGAAGATCGTCATGCTGACGGCTCTAAGCCAAGACAGCGATAAGGAACGGGCTGAATCACTCGGTGTCGATGACTACATGGTCAAGTCCCAGGTGGTCATCGCTGACGTTATTGACCGCGTCAAACACCACCTCGGCGTCGCCTAGGCTCACATATTGTTCTCACCAAAGAGCTGCTTCCATTGCAGCTCTTTTTTGAAAGCACAAGTACATTGACAAATTAGCAAAAATTTGCTACAGTTATTAATGTAAATTCAAAACAAAAATGTCAGAAACACCCCATACAACCCCAGGACAACTTGACCCTACGATCATCGATCAGCAGCGACTGGCTGGTTTGGAGCAGGTGCCCCAGGGCGCTCAAGTCGTGAGTCCAGAAGCGAGCCTGTATCCGATTGAGAATATTGGTAATGCATCGACGTTGCCAGATGGCACGAAACTAAATGTGATTGCTGAGCTTGCAATACCAAACGGAGGAACAGTTATAGACGATGAGGTAGTTCCGCAGCATCGTTTTATGGCAGTAGTGAGTGCTCAAAACCAGGACAAGACGGCTTACGCACTGATTGGACTACAGCCTGATGAGCAGGGAAACATGCGCGGTATCAAGACCGAGCAACCTGTTTGGCTGCATGGTGTCGGAGCCACAGCTGTTATCGGTCGTGCAGCTTCTGACGATAAAATTGCCGCTTCACGTCTATGGAATCAAGATACATACGCTGATGACGTTTCGCGCCGTCATCTAGTATTTCAGGTTACAGAGCAGGGGCTACAGATAGAAAATGCCGGTAGCAATCCCACATTTGGTAAAACAGGCGAGGCGCCCACCCGGGATGAAGCACTTGATCAGACTCAGCCCCGAAACATCGAATTAGCCAAGCATGCTGCATCTGACACTGCCAAGAAGCAGGAAGCGCTTCGTGACGATCGGCTTATAGATGCTCGGGAGACTGTTGCAAACGCTCATGAACAGTCAACAGTAGCTAGCGAATCTAATCAAACTCAGCAAGTAGAGACTTCGGAGGAGGATGAATGGAATCTGCCGAAGCAGGCAGAAGCTATGCAGGAGCTCCAGGATAGTTGGGGACTTGCCGAAGAGGCGACACCAGCAGAAGCGATCCAGAAGCTTGATGCTACCAATGAAAGCCTCGATAAGCTTATGTCGCTGCTGAGTGAGGATGGCAATTTGAAGCCTGCACTGGCTCGTATGCGCCAAGATATTCAGAATACATTCGATACCCATATGGTTCATCTGAATCGCAACCGCCTCAATGATACCTTGAATGATCTAGACGCCGTGCGCACCGAGATGATGCTACTTAACGACTATCATGTATTCATGCCGCATTATGCGAAGCAGAGCTACGACCAGTCGGTCTATGAACTTACTAATATCGGTAACGTCATGAGTCATCTGATGCCTTCTGAAGGATTTGTCGACAGCGATGTTGCCTATGACACTATGAACCTCCTCCACGGTAATAGCTTCCAAACTATCGAAGAAACAACTCTACGCTTAAAGCGCGAAATCGAGGAAAAGCGCATCGATCTGATGGGCTATACTGCTGCCACCGCTGAAAAGGGTGCGGAGTATGATGAGAAATTTGCCGATGATAGGATCAAGGAATTAGCCCAAAGCCTTCGTAGGGAAGGGGTGAGTGAAGAAGATCTCACTAAGGCAGCAACTGCCATGGAGCGCTACCTGGACGATGCAATAGATAGTGCACCAGCTAATGGCCTGAAATTCTCGCAACGCGTATTGGATAACACTGAAAAGCTGCGCAGTGATGGTGACAAGGGGGGCAAGAAAGCCCCTAGCCGTCGTGTGACTGCCGAGATAGCTGTGGATATACTGCGCGGCGCGTTTAATATTGATAAATCGAATCGGACAGATGACATTGTTATCGATAAAAATGGCCAGGTTGAGACCGGTCATCACCGCACAGCGGCACTTATGACCTTGTACGGTAAGAATTGGCTCAAGGTAGCCGAGGCTCAGGGCTTCAAGATTAAGCAAGAATCCTAAACTAAAAAGAGCCACTTTATAAGTGACTCTTTTAGAGCTCGGACAATTGGTTACTCAACAGTAACTTCAGTGCGCATGACACTCTTGCCGCTGAAAAGGCGGACACGGCGTGTCTGGAACTTCACGATGCCATCTTTAGCGGCGTGAATGGTGTAGTTGCGGCTGAGGCTGGTGCCGACGCCGGCACGCTTGGTTGAACCGGTCTGACGGACAATAACCTGACCGTTCTTGACCTTCTGGCCGCCAAACAGCTTCACACCGAGGCGCTGGCCTCGGCTGTCGCGGGTGTTTTTACTGGTACCGCCTGCTTTGACGTGTGACATAGGATACTTACCTTCTTGTTATTACTAGGAGCTCGCGGGCAACCACCTGGTCTTCCCGGTAGTAGAGAAGTGCTTGACTCTCCACGCGCTCAAATCGTATTTGATTATAGCCGATTTCCTCGAGAGAGTCAACCAGGGGAAGGTGCCGGAATTGATCTTTCTTGATCTGCCAAGCGGGGACTGCAATACAGAGGCGGGCACCGGGCTTGAGCTGCTTGCTGATATTGCGCAGGAATTTACTGATGATAGCGTTGCAATCACTGATGTTTTTGAAGAGCTGCTCAGAAGGGGGCAGCGCAGTATAGGGACGGCCCAGATAGGTCTCACAGGCGACGAAGTCCGGCGCGGGCTGCCACTGGTGACGGGTGGCATCACCGTCTTCGATGCGCATTTCGACATCGTTCAGTTCGTATTGCTCGTTGAGCCAGTCGAGGTTCTCGCCACTGTAGTCGATCATCCGTGGCTCGAGATCGGTGCCGTAGGCGTTGAAGCCCATCAGGAGTGACTCCTGCAGTACCACGCCAGTCCCACAGAATGGATCCAGGACGGTCTTGCCGGCTGGTTCGGCATCGCCGGTGGCGAGATTAATGATGATCTGTGCCAGCTTCGGTGGCAGCATGCCAACACGGCTGTCGCGCTTTGGCCGGCTGCGGTCACGCAAGGTGTAGCTGTCGATGTCCTGGCTGGCGACTGTCTGTGCCACGTAGGTCTTGCCGTTATCAGCGACGAACACGAGTTCCCAACCGAGCTCACCGGCCAGCTTATTGTGCTGGACTTGGGCGGTGTTGAGCGCTGGCTCCTGATTCGGTACCAGGCGGATGGGACGGCCAGACTTTTTGATAGCTTTTTTGAGGCTCAGGCCGGTGGCCTGGATGCGCTGCTTGGTCTCCTTGAATCCGTACAGGCTCAGGCCAATGGTGAGTTTGCCCTCGGGTAGCAGCGCAGCGTGTTCCGGGGTACTCTTGAGCAGAAACTTCTCGATTTCACCCCACTTGGTGGTGTCGAGGATGGTTAGCAACTTGCAGAGCTTGGTGCTGCCCCCGAGACGCAGAAAATTAATCTCGTCGGCAGCGACATCGAGACCGGCAGCGTGGCTGCCGAGTGGCCAAGTGCTCCCGTACAGGCTTTCGAGCTCGGCAATACCGAGGGCCGGCTGACGACCAAGGATGGCCAGACTTTTCATAGCATTCATTACCTCTAGTATAGCGTAGGAACGGAGGTAAGAAGAAACTTGTTTATTCTTACCGAGTACCGCCCACTTCACCAGTTCGACAGAACTGGTATACAGGGAAGGTGAGCTATAATAGGTTTTGATATGGCACAGAAGTCGTTTTTTGCACGTCGCTGGAAGCTGCTGCTGAATATTGTGACGTTTGTGGCCCTCGCCGGGTTGGCTTATGCCATTCGACACCAGCTAGGCGATACGATCGACAATCTGCACCGGGTGAATGGCTGGGTACTGCTGCTGATTGTACCGCTAGAGGTGCTGGGCTACCACGCGCAGGCCAAAATGTACCAGCAGATGTTCCGGACGACTGGCACAGAGATTTCGTACAAGGGACTCTTGAAGGCCTCGCTGGAGCTAAATTTTGTGAATCATGTCTTCCCGAGCGGCGGCGTATCAGGCATCTCATACTTTGGACTACGCATGCGGGCGCTGGGCGCGCGGGCCAGTCAAGCGACACTAGTGCAGACCATGAAGCTGGTACTGACATTTTTGTCGTTCGAGGCGCTGCTGTTCTTTGGGATGTTTGAGCTGTCAGTGCACGGCAAGACGAGCAATTTGACGACGTTCATTGGCACGTTCATCGCGACCTTTGTGATTGTGGGTACGGCGGTGTTCGCCTATGTAATTGGTTCAAAGTCACGCATCAATGCGTTCTTCACCTTTATGACTAAGCTGTTGAATCGTGTGATTCAGATTGTTCGCTGGCGTCAGCCGGAGACGATTCGGATCGATAAGGCTCGGGCCGCGTTCGATGAGTTTCACGGATCATACATGGAGTTGCGTAACAAAACCACTGAACTAAAAGGGCCGTTGTGGTGGGGATTTGTATACAACCTGACAGAGGTGCTGGTAATCTATGTGGTCTACATTGCCTTTGGTGAATGGGTAGATTTGGGTGCGATTATCCTGGCGTATGCGGTAGCCAACTTTGCCGGGCTGGTGAGCATACTGCCTGGTGGCATCGGGGTATATGAGGGGCTTATGACCGCGGTGCTCGCGTCGGCTGGCATATCGCCCGGCCTGAGCTTGCCCGTGACGGTCATGTACCGAGTGTTGAACACCCTGTTGCAGGTGCCACCCGGCTACTACCTGTATCATCGGTCACTACGCAAAGCGGAGCCGCCCGAGGAACCGCATGCAACCTGAAACTGGTGAGGTGGCATTCAGCGTCAGCGAGTTTGTTGAGGTTCTGAACCAGACCCTGGACTACGCCTATCCTAGTGTATTAGTGACGGGTGAGCTGTCGAACTTCCGAGTGAGCAAGAACCGTTGGGTGTATTTTGACCTCAAGGATGACGATGCGACAGTGCGCTGCTTCGGCACCGTGTACATGCTGCCGGGGCCGCTGGAGGACGGCATGCTACTGAATGTGCGGGCGGTGCCGCGATTGCATCCGCAGTTTGGCTTTAGTCTGAATGTTTCGAGTATGATGCCGGCCGGTGAAGGCTCAATCCGTAAGGCTGCCGACCTGCTCGCGGCCAAACTAGCCGCCGAGGGGTTATTCGACGAGGAGCGCAAGCGGCCCTTGCCGTATCCGCCGCAGCGCATTGGGCTGGTCACTTCCGGCGAATCAGCAGCGTATGCTGACTTTACCAAGATTTTGAATGCCCGCTGGCAAGGTGTGCAAGTGCTACACATCGATACCCAAGTTCAGGGCGAAGCCGCACCGGCACAGTTGGTGGAGGGGATCCGCCTGTTGAATGAATTAGCCGAGCCACCAGAAGTGATTGTGCTGATTCGCGGTGGCGGCAGTGCTGAGGATTTGGCGGCGTTTAGTCATGAACAGGTGACACGAGCGGTGGCAGGCTCGCGGGTGCCGACGCTAGTAGCAATTGGCCACGAGGTTGACCTGAGTTTGGCTGAACTGGCAGCTGACACGCGCGCCAGCACGCCAAGCAACGCGGCTGAATTGCTGGTACCCGATCGGCAGCATGTCTTAGAAGTGCTGGTCGATCGGCGCGAGGGCTTAGCCGATCAAGTGGTGCATATTTTGCGAGCCCAAAAACGGCAACAGACGGAAGCGAAGGCGGACTTGGCTCACGCCATGAGCGCCTTACTCCGGCGGGCGGGGCAGTCGCTAGTGAGCCAGAAGCAGCTGCTGGAAGCTTTAAGCCCCCAGGCAGTCCTGCAGCGGGGCTACGCAATTGTTCGCGCCAATGGCAAGACGGTGCGCAGCAGCCAGCAGTTGCTAAAAGGTGCTAGCATAGAGATAACATTTGCCGATGGCACACGCCAGGCAGAAATAGGAGAGAAGTGACATGACGAAAGAAGTTAACTACCGCGCGCTGAGCGAAGAGCTAGAGGAAATCGTCGCTGCCTTGCAGCAAGACGATATTGATATTGATGAGGCGATGGTTAAGTACGAACGCGGTCAGGAGTTAATTGGGCTACTCGAAACCTATCTGAAGTCGTCCGAGAACAAAATTGAGAAGCTGGCGAACCTGAAGGGCTAGTTTTGGGTATCCTTGGACTGTTGGTCGTCTTTGTCATCTTGTGCTTTGGGTTTGTGCTATTGTTCGGCCCGCCATATTTGCCAACCCTGACCAAACAAATGCAGATTGCGCTGGAACTGGCTGATTTGCAGCCAGGGCAGAGGCTTTTGGAGCTGGGTTGTGGCGATGGCAAGGTGCTGATTGCGGCCGCCCAACGGGGTGTCCATGTGGTGGGATTCGAGCTGAACCCGTTACTGGTCATAGTATGCAAAGCGCGAACCTGGCGCTACCGTCAACTGGTACGTGTTCATTGGGCGAACTTCTGGACCAAGGAGTGGCCCCCAACAGATGTGATTTTCATTTTTGGATTGCCACGAATTATGAAACACCTGGATACAAAAATTGTGCAAGAATGTCGCAAACCTGTCAAACTGGTGAGCTTTGCCTTTGCCATTCCCAGGAGGAAAGTGACGAAAAAGCAGGGCGGTGTCCTGCGGTATGACTACAAATAAGCGCGGAGGTTGAAAAGCACAGCAGGCTAAGGTACTATTACGCTAATGATTACACTGCGTAAAAACCAAGGGGGAGCTCTGGACGCACTGCTCTTGCCACTCATAGCGGTGATTTTACTGCTCATTTTGAGCGTTGTGTTCGGCGTTTGGGCTTATGGCCAGATGCAGGACTACAAAAATAATAGCGACCAAAAGAGTGCGGTGGCCGTGAATGCTGCCATCCAGAAAGAGGATGCCAAGAAAGCGGCCGAATACAATGAGGCGTCTAAGAGTCCGGTTAAAACGTACACGGGCCCGGCAGCCTTCGGCAGCTTGCAGGTCCAGTATCCTAAAACATGGAGCGCCTATGTGGCGGAACAAACTACTGGCTCAAACAATGTCGATGGCTACTTCAACCCGAACTTCGTGCCCTCAGTCACCGACCAAAGTAGCAGCTTCGCACTACGGGTGCGGGTGCTGAATCAGACATATGCAAACACGATGCAAACCTTTCAGGGAGGTATCAAGGGCCGGCTGCTGACGGCTGCACCATACGCATTTGCCAAAGTGCCGAAGGTGATCGGTACACGGCTCGATGGGAAAATTGCCCCAGACAAGCAAGGTACCATGATCGTCATGCCACTGCGCGCAAACACACTTGAGGTTTGGACTGAAAGTAGCGCGGCTAGCAGCGACTTCACAACTTATGTCTTGCCGAATTTAACCTTCTCACCGTAACGTAGAGACAACAATGAATGCGCTCATGCTGGCTCTCGCATGAGTTCGGCGTGTATACTCTAGTAATAGATGAGGGTAACATCTGGGCAGCCGGCTTCAGTATTAAGTGATCAGCTGTTGCTGTCTGTTGCCGAGCAGCTCAAGTTGCCGCTCTTACAAATAGGTCGGAGTGCCGAACTGGCAACTCTGCAACAGGATACTCGTGACCTGGCTGATATTCAGACAACTGCTGACGCGGCTATCAAGCTTCTCGATAGCTACCTGTTCGGAGCCCGTCTGGCTCTCGAAGACAATTATCGCCTAAGCATCGAACCGGTGTCCGTATCATCGGTGCTGTATGACACGGGGCGGCAGCTCGATGCGATGGCGCGATTATACGGCGTGGAGTTGCAATTGCAGATAGATGGTAAATTTGCGCCAGTCCTCACGAATCGACAGGGTCTGCAATCGGCATTGACGAGTCTAGGGTATGCCCTTATCGAGGCACTGCCGACTCTGAACACCCAGAAACTCACCCTCAGTCTGGCGGCGCACAACAGTCGGTACGGCGTAGTCGCCGGCGTTTATAGCGATGTCGAGCAGCTGACGACTGAGGCGCTACGCCAAGGCCGCAAACTGCACGGACATATACGCCAGCCATTGGCTAGCCTGTCGCCCAGCAGCGGGGCAGGAGTGTTTGTGGCCGATGCGATTTTACAAGCCATGGATGCCGAGCTGCGCCCGACGCGTCACCGTAACCTGTATGGTTTGGGAGCCGTACTGCGCCCAACGCCGCAGCTCCAGTTAATATGAATATTCTCATTATCGAACCAGATAAACTACTGGCAACTACCTACGCCCGAGCGCTACATGCTGTCGGCCACCGGCCCATCTGTTGCACTAATGCCCAGCAGGCTGTCTTCGCCGCTGATGCTCAGACGCCCGATGCAGTGCTACTCGAGCTCCAGCTGGTAAGCCACAGCGGCATTGAGTTTTTGTATGAGTTCCGAAGTTATCCAGAATGGCAGAATGTCCCCATTATCATCGTGAGCAACGTACCACCAGCCGAGTTTGTCGACTCATGGGAGGTGCTTCATGGTGAATTGGGCGTCACGCAATATCTCTATAAGCCCCACACAACACTGGCGAAAATAACAACTATCGTCCAGAATCTGCAACCAATCCGGGTAGGGTAGCAGGTGTGAATCAGCAATTAACAACAGCGATTATCCTGAAGCGGACCGATTATGGTGAGGCTGATCGGATTCTAACCGTGCTTACTCCAGATCATGGCAAGCTGCGTCTGATGGCCAAAGGCGTTCGTCGGGTGAAATCTAAGCTTGCTGGTGGCATCGAACTATTTAGCGTCAGTCATATAACGTACATACCCGGGCGGGGCGAGATTGGTACACTGGTGAGCACTCGGTTGGACAAGCACTACGGTACCATCGTTAAAGATATCGAACGGGTGCAATTGGGCTATGAGCTCATCAAGCAGTTAGACAGAAATACCGAGGACGAAGTCGAGCCGGAGTATTTTAATCTGTTGGCCGAGAGTTTTGAAGCCCTGGACGATATACAGGTCCCGCTTATAACAACGAAGCTGTGGTTTTTTGCCCGGCTGTTACGGCTAGGTGGTCACGAGCCAAACTTGCAAACTGATACGGCTGGCCAGCGACTCGACGCCGCCAAAGCCTACAATTTCGACATCGAGGCGATGACCTTCACGGTTCATGCAAGCGGTCGCTACAAGGCAGCCGATATTAAGTTCCTCCGGCTGCTGTTCGGCCCAGCCCGGCCCCAAGTGCTCGGCAAAGTTATCGACGCTGCCGTCCACGTTAACCGTTTGCAACCGCTTGTCCTGTCCATGAGTCAGCAGTATATTCAAACACGATAGGAGGATTTTACAGTGGCAGTAGCCCCATACAATGTTGAAAGCATGATCGCCTGCGAGAATACGCAGCGCAAAGTTGATGGCGCCTACATGTGCTACCTGCATCACCTGGTCGGCGCCGGGGTACGTCGGACGGCCTTTAAGATGGGCAATACGAATCCAGCAGGGGAAGACATGAACGAGCTCCTGGGTGAGCTACGCGGTCGTTTATCGCTCGAGTATAAACATCTCCACGACAGAGTAGTGCCCATTAGTAAGTTCATCGGACTCAGTATTGTTCGACAATGTAGCCGTAATGGTCATGGCGCGCGAAAACTGCCTGAGCTACCGGACGCCCCACGCACGGAACGGGTAGCAAGCTATGCGTTTGCCAAAGACCCAGTGCAGATCATTCCTATCCAGCTACATAGTCTGGCACAACTTCGTACCATCAGTGAGGCCGGCCTGGGCTCAGCAAAACGATGTGGTGCGAGTTCGGCCATGGCCAGCCTGCAACCACTGATTCACTTACCAGTCTCTCCAGGAGAGAAGGCGGCTCTGCCAATATACGATGCGGTGGCGACATTCCCGGCGATGGGTAGGGCAAACGATCCACATGTTGCACTCCACTTGCTGGGCATCAATTCCGAGGACAGTACGCCACAGTACATTGAGCAGATCGTGCCCCGCAGTAGCCTCACCATAGAATAAGCTCTAGCAATTTACTTTTTGTTCAAAAAAGTGTTTACTAACCCTCAATGAGAAGTTTTGAGAGTAGGCTAGCTGCTTGTGCTGGCATCGGTCTCGCTGTGGGTGGTTTTGTAGTGGGCTGCCTAGAAGCGCAAGAGGGCTTTGACCCAGCTCATGTGCGCCAGGAGCAAGTAGATACCTGCACGCCATATATGCCAGTCGCAGAGCAACTGGGCGTAACTGAGGTTCCCAAGCAGTGCGAAACATTTGCAGACGACCTCATAGCTAAACCTTATGCCGCACACCAAGGCCTTACCTATAATCTCCCCGCACAGAAAGATTTTAGGCGTGAGTTTAGTCCTAGCGTTCACTACAACCGTGATCAATTTCTTAAATGGGCTACGGCTGGTGGCTTCTGGGGCCTGACCATTACGACCGCTGGACTTCTATTAATCAATGATATGCCTTCGGAAAACGATCCTAGCAATGATCCGAAGCCTTCGGGGCCAAGGCCAGTCCAGCAGCTGTCGGTACGTGAATATCGACGTCGGTATGCCCAGTCAGCCAATAGTCTACCGCCGGACAATCTGAGTAACGGTGATCTGCGGTGGTTTGTGGCTCAGGCCATCGAGCGTCAGCGCGCTGCCGAAAACTAACATGCCGGCACATTGCACGAGCGGAACTAAGAGGTAGTTCCTGCGCGCCTTCCTTGCTATACTTATCCCCAATGAGTGATGTAAAACTAGAAGATATTGTTAGTTTGTGTAAGCGCCGCGGGTTTATTTTCCCAGGCAGTGATGTCTATGGTGGCCTGAGCGGCACCTGGGACTACGGTCCGCTGGGTGTGCAGTTAAAGCGCAATGTCATGGCGCTGTGGTGGAAGATGTTCGTCGACGATGCCGACGACATGCTCGGCGTGGACGCTGCCATCCTCATGAACCAGAAGGTCTGGCAGGCCAGCGGCCATGTCGATACCTTTACCGATCCGCTCGTCGAGTGTTCTAACTGCAATGCTCGTCACCGCGCTGATAAACTTGCGGATCCCAATAAGTGTCCAACGTGCGGCAAGGCCGGCACGTTCGGCGAAGCTCGGGCCTTCAACATGATGTTCAAGACGAATGTCGGTCCCGTCGACGACGACGCATCCATTAGCTATCTGCGTCCTGAAACTGCGCAGGGTATCTTCACGAATTATAAGAACGTGGTCGACACCTTCTACCCAGACCTGCCATTTGGTATCGCTCAGCAGGGCAAAGCCTTCCGCAACGAGATCAGCCCACGCGACTTCGTATTCCGCAGCCGCGAGTTTGAACAGATGGAAATCGAATACTTTGTGCACCCCGACCAGTGGGAAACTTCTTTCAAACTATGGGTTGAGCGAGTACATAAATGGTGCGACGCGCTCGGTCTGCCGGCCGAATCTGTCCACGAACTGGAAGTAGAAGAGGCCGATCGCGCCCACTACTCGAGGCGTACCATCGACTTCGAATTCGACTTCCCAATCGGCCGCGAAGAGCTGCTGGGCCTGGCATACCGCACCGACTTCGACCTTATGAACATCCAGAACAACTCGGGCAAGAACATGGAATACCGTCCGAAAGATGGCGGTGCACCATTTGTGCCGCACGTTATCGAGCCCAGCTTTGGCCTGGAGCGCGCCATCATGGCCGTACTAACTGCTGCCTACACCGAGGACGAAGTAAATGGCGAAAAGCGCATCTACCTGAAGTTCCCAGCGCACCTGGCGCCAGTGAAGGTCGCAGTGCTGCCATTGGCCAAGAACAAGCCAGAGCTGGTTGCCAAAGCCCGCGAGGTCTACGCCATGCTGAAGAAAGAAATCGGCAACGTCATGTGGGTCGACACCGGTAACATCGGTAAGAACTACCGCAAGATGGACGAAATCGGTGTGCCATACTGCGTCACCGTCGACTTCGACACGCTGGAAGGTGACCAGGCTGGAACTGTAACCGTCCGCCACCGCGACACCACCGACCAAGAACGTATCTCTATCGCTGACCTGTCTGCGAAACTACTCTCCTAAGCGTAAGCAATTTACACGAGTTGGTATAATAAGGCGTATGAAGAGAGACAGGAAACTGCTTTTTATATTGATTGGCTTTGTGATTCTCGTGGCGTTGGTTGCTGCGTGGGCAAAGCACGATGCCGATGCTAAAGCCGCCACCTTTACGATGCAGCGAGCGAAAGTTGCTGCAGTCTACACATCTGACGTGAGCAAACTCAAACTGAGCACCCGGAGCGGCACAGGTATAACCTCTGATACCCAAGAAGCAACTTTGCAACAGGGGATATGCAACACCGCCGCTTCGTTGGAAAGCAAAGTTGCGAGCTTAAACCTGTCGTCGAGCATCGGTAATTCTCTGAGCTCGTCGTATCGAAGTGCAGAGGCCCACCAGGCAGACGATGCAAAGGTGGCCGGCAAATTGAAGTCATATGCAGCGCTATGTAATTATTTTGTGTTTGATACCAGACGTGCCGCCGAGCAAAAAGCAGTCGAAGACAGCGACGAGTATACGTCACTTCTCGTGCCGCAGGGTGATACTTGCCCGGAGGCTGACTGTGTGCCACCAGAAAATGGTGCCTCGTTCGCCGCTGTCTACCAAAAGATTCTGGCGATTGATACCAAGTACAGCACACAATACCAACATTTGCAGTGTCCACTCCCATCCGCTCAAAAGTCAATTTGCGACGGAATAGTCCACTACGAAAAGGCCATCGTGGTCAGTACTCAAAAGTACGTCGATGCGCTTAAGACTGGCAATGCGGACGCCATTGCTGAGGCGTCGAAGAACGCTGATGCGTATGCCGCCTACGCTAACCTTAACACTGCGGTGCAAAAGTTTGATTCGACAGCGAAAGATATCAATGTCTTTTATGGCAAGATTCTCGCTACTCACGAAGCTGAACTGCAAAAGCAGTCAGTCTAGTCCATATTTAAGCGACTAATTGTTCTATGACTTTGTGGTTGTGGGCTGCTTGCTCTCGGCAGATTTGAGGGCGATACGAATTGCACCGAGCGTGGCGACAATAATAGATAGTGCAATGGCGTTCGTGAGCTCCGGGTGCTTGAACCACATGCTGACGATTTCGTTCAGCATGATAATGAGTATGGTATCGACGATGTAGCGCACATGCACCTTACCGTCATCTAGATAGGCGATGACCGTCATCATAATCTCCACCAGGGCTACGATGAATACGGTGTCGAGTAGTACCTCCTGCAGGATAGTCTCCAATGGCTTGTGGATCGAATGGTAGACATCTAGCCCAGCCTTCACCATCCCAATACACAGGGCAACAGTGGTAATCACAAGCAGTAGGGTCAGGATTGCCTTGATGGCGGTGGCGAACCACACGGCTAGGCCATCAAATGTATCTTCGCGGTGGGCGTTTAGTCTCATTACATCTATTGTACAGGTGAAAGCTGAGAGCCCCCAGAAGACGCCGAGGATGCTACAATCTAGGCATGCAAAAAATAATCATCTGGGACTTGGACGGGACGATACTGGATAGTCTGGGCGTATTCGAGGAAACACTCAAGCTGATACTCCCCCAGCACGGGCTGCCACTGCCGTCGGTTGAAGTTATGGCAGCCAACTTTCATGGCAGCCTAGAAGATAGCATTGCTGGCGTGCTCGGTAACCCAGAGCCTGAGTTGCTCGCGCAGCTGGTCGCAGATTTCTTGGGCACGCAAGATTCGGCCTACGCGGTAGTGGAACCGCACTTGCTGTCTGATGCACTGCGACTGATGCAGCGAGCACACGAGGCAGGGTATCGACAGATTTTGGTAACCAACCGCGGCCATGTTGGCCGTTTGCGAGCTAGTCCACGTAGTATCGTGGCAAACTCTGACCTGAAGTTATATATAGACACTGTGATATGCGGAGACGATGGTGAGCACACCAAGCCGAAGCCGGCCGTGCTTGGCGCGTTAGCGGATGAATTGCGCGCTGCTGATGTTTTGGTAGTAGGGGATCAACATGTTGATGCCGAGTTTGCACTGAACCTGGAGGCGCGGGGTGTGCTGGTACGGCGCGATGGCGTGCTGCCTGTGTATATGGAGGCACTTGGCCGTGACTGGCAGCAGCATGTACAAGTCGTGAAAAGTTTGGACGAAGTCGTCCTGTAATTGAAAAACCGCACAGCGGGGGAGCTGTGCGGTTTTGCCGAGACGTCTAATGTTTAGTACAGGCCGAGTTTGGCACTGCAGGCTGGCCAGTTACCCCAGCCGCCACGGGCCTGGAGCATTTGACCACGCAGAATCTGTTCCTCACGGCTGGCTTGGTTCGGGTAGCCCGAGCCACCGACGGCTTGCCAGCTGCTTAGTGTAAACTGCAGGCCACCGTAGAAACCGTTGCCGGTGTTGATAGCCCAGTTACCCCCAGACTCACATTGAGCCAGCTGGTCCCAGACGCTGCCGCCAGCTACGGCTGGAGCGTCACTTGGAGCCGGAGCGGAGTAGCTGCTGGTAGACCCAGCGGCTTCGGCCTGGACTTCCTGGGCGACAGCAGACGTTGCAGGCATATCGCGGTGGGCGATGGCAGCCTTTTCGTCTGGGATGGTCAGTTGTTGACCTGGAAAAATCAGGTCAGGGTTGTCGATAGATGTGTTGGCGTCGTAGATTCGTTGGACGCTCGTGTTTGTGTCACCGGAAATCTTGTACAGATAGTCTCCCGGCTGGACAGTCACAACCTGTGGTGGTGGCGTCGTGACTTGAGTAGCAGCGACGATTTTTACCTTCGCTTTGGTTGATGAAGTTGCGGCGCTGGCGGTAGCAGTAGGTGCTACTTGGCTGTTTGCGACACTCAATAATAGAGCCCCGCCAACAGCTGCCGCTGTTGTGGCTAAACGCATTAGTTTAATACCCTCCTTTAGTACCGAGCGGGGTCACTGCTACGCAAAGCTTATATTATGGGCGCGATAGCAACCGTCGGTTTGTGCATTTGTTTCCACCTCACTGGAAATAAAAACACAAATACCAGCCTAGCGCATAAGCAGTTTGGTGTCAAACGTATAGCCCACACCCCCAGATGTAGCGGTGGGACAATGTTGTGCAAATTATCATAAATTCGACAATTACGCTGGTAGATTTTAAAGCCACTTGAATGCCCGGAGCAAAGTGCTACAATTGCGCTAAAGCAGGAGGCTGGAAACCAATATGAGTGCTGGACCAGAAGGGGACCCGTTTGCAGAAACCGGCAGTGAGATGATGGTGGCGTTGACTCATTTCGATCAGACACGGGGAGAGCTCTACGACACGATCAGTAAGGAAGCTGTAAAACCGCCACTGACTATTGAGACAAAGAACCACCTAGGAGAGCTTGCAGACTTAACCAGCGAATCTTTTGGGGATCTCACCACGGCAATTCTCAACACAGATGATGATCTGCCGACGAAAGTGACCGATATCCGACGTATCTGGCTGTTTGATGAGGCATACCGGGCGAAGGAACTCCGACTCCTGGCTGGTTGTAAGCGTCATTTTGGTCCACCAACTCCTAGGCAGCTGAACAGAGTTTTTCGGGATATGCTCCGTGAAACGACCGCGATTGATGACACTGTTATGGAGGCCAAAGCTATGTACCAGGAAAGCCTAGATGTTGATCTGGCGAGGTTGTTTGGCCACTGGGAAAAAGCCTGTCGCAAGGGCGTAAGTTTTGAAGCATTAGAGAACATAGAGTACGAGGCGCTGCTTCGTGGCGCTGGTAAACAGGCTCTAGACGTATCGAAAATTGCCGCGGGCGTAACGATAGGGCTCCTTATAACCAAGAAGCTTGGCAAGGGCCACTTGTAATCTGTAATCCGAGCGCGAGAATTTTACAGCAGTATTCTTTTGACGCGTTCGCTAAAATAGGTCAAGTTGTAAACGAAAAATTGAGGGTAAACATCTATGGCAGATGATGACGCTTTGGCTGAAAAACGAGCCGCGCTCACAAAACAAGACAACGTAACTGATGTGCTGGCACCAGCGCCAGAGGACGCCAACTACGAACCGTCCGATGTCTTTACCTGGGCCAATAACCTGGTGCAGTACAAGGACGAGCTGAAGGTCGAGATATTCTTCTTTAACAAAAACTATGTCGTCTATAAGACGACGCGGGCCAAAGAGCTCAACAAAATGATGGAGCCGATTTTCGTTGACGAAATCCTGGAGTACGTCCTAGAAGGGGCAGCGAACGGGCTCATCGTACGCGGCTTCGAGGACGCCGAGCAAGAGGAAAACGTGCTGCAGTTCACGCGGCTAAAGAACGTTGAAAAGGCCGTGGAGGTCATAAACTGGCTGAAGCATCAGGCGCACGAGATCGAGACCTTTGACGACGAGGAGCATGACATTAAGCGGATGAAGGGCGTGATTGCTCGTATCTCGCACGATGGGCTTAAGAAGCCGGCATATGTCATCAAGGCCATGCAACAGAGCCAGGTTATCCGTGGCAAAGCCGGCTGGATGATTCGCGAGGGTAAACTGGTACCATTTGATGCTGACGCCGCACTGCGCATTACACCAGATAACCAGTTGCTCGTGCTCGACCAAGACATGTACGTCTTTAGCCAGGCCAAGCTGAAGTCGCTGTTTGGCTACGACGCCAAGGAAGCCAGTATCGCCGAGGCCAAGGTCCGCGAGATTGAGGAACACTTCCAGCTTAGCTTTGCAGAGGGACTGAGTATGCAAGCACTCGTGAAAGGCAACCGCAGTGTTATCAAGAAGCTGCAAAAAATTGAGCCAATGCTAATGACCCAGAGTGCCATGATGGACCACGCCGAGGAAATGGGCGTGAACCTCATGACCGACCCGAATGGTAAAATTATCATCATGGACGAAAAGGACATGAAGCTCTTCGTAGACCTATTGAACGACGACATCATGGAATCACCAGTCACAGGTATTCGCTACGAGATCAAGGCTAAGCGCGAGCTGAAGCCACCAAGCGAGGATGACCTCTTGAAAGAAGTCAGCTGATGAATATCTACCACACCGACGGCAGTGCCAGTCCCAATCCGGGGCCGGGCGGCTACGCGGTGATCCTAGACGGCAAACCAGCCGCTCTGGGAGGTGAGCCGAGTGGAGCCGAAACCACCAACATCCGCATGGAAGGCTTCGCCATCATGGCAGCACTCAAGCACGCGGCTGGTGCACGCTGCGAAATCTATAGCGACAGCGAGTTCTGGATTAACGTCATTACCAAGTGGTCGCTGACTTGGGAAGCCAACGGTTGGCAGAAAAAGGGTGGCATCAAAAACCTCGATATCGTCCAGGAAGTCTGCGCGCTCTACAAAGCTAGCCAGGCCAAGCTCGTCTGGGTTCGTGGCCACAATAACGACCCTGGTAATGAGCTCGCCGACGAGTGGGCTAACAAAGCCCGCCAAGGTGCTCGCGTCTAATATAGTTGACGAACGTGCTTATGATTTGTTATTGTTCGGTTTAGTAAGTTATCTCAAAAGAAACACTTACACCAGGCTAAACGGCACATTCCGATAAACAATTGAGGAAAGGGCCGAAAGCAACGAAAAAATCCACCTTGCAAGGGGAATAAAAATACCAGATTGATCACTGGTATTTTTTATATGCCAATCTGCTATGCTAGACTCGTGAAAGAACTCCTAGCTATTTTCGGTGCGCTTTTGGCAGTCGTC
>DATMTN010000020.1:0-17509 GCA_035564115.1 Candidatus Microsaccharimonas sp.
GAAGCTTGACAGGGGTACCATAAGCGGTATATTTTTAACCTAAGGTATTCAAACATAAACACTCAAAAACAAAAGGAATAAACACCATGGGCGAAGATTTCCCACTAGACCCCAACCAAGTACAGCCACCACAGGAAGCGCAGCCCGAAGAGCTCCAGCAAGCTGGAGCGCCACAAGTTGAAAACATGCCACAAGAGGGCGACACGGTGGCTGCAGAGGTTGTGACACCCGAAGGTGAACAGTTACAGGGCGCTGAAGCTGTATCATCGGATGCTCATGTAGATGACGAAGGCGTGCCAGCGAGCTACATTCGTAATGAAGAAAAAGCCGCAACAATGGCCGACAAGCAAAACGAAACATTCGATGATAACGACGGCAAGACTATTGAAGAATGGCGGGCGGAGCAGTTCTCGCCAGACCATAAGCCGTCATGGAGTAGTCCCGAAGCTGCTGCCAAAGACGCGGGTAAAGATTACGATCTGGTGAAGGCGAGTAAGCTTGAGACACCTGAGCGGGCCAGAGAGTTTGCCTTAAAAAGCAGATCTATTTTCTTGGATTATAGTCACGCTATTGCTGAGAACTACAGGGAGCACGGGGATCAACTAAGTCCAAGCCTTCAGGCGTTGGATTTGGTCTACGAGTTAGCTAAAGATGTTGGGTATCACGATTTCAACACAGTGCGTGCTAACTATGACCAGAATGGCCTAAAAGTGGAACTCGATACATCTGATGGTGGCGCGGTTGTCGTGACGACAAAGCGCTTCTCTGGTCAACCACGAGAAGAATGGCGACTGCCGATGTTTAGTAGCGGTGCGTACACATTGACAGAGCGAGCCGCTGACCCTAACGGAGAGTTTAGTAGTGTCGTTACAACTAAGACGCGAAGTCTGACCGAAGAGGACGTGACCAGGCTAGGCACATTGCTTGAACCTGCAGTTAAGCACAAGGCTCAAGAGAAGAAATGGCAGGAACAGGCGTATCATGAGGACGAAGACGAGCAGGATGATCTGCGTCGTGAGGTTGCTTTTCAAAAGCATTTGGACGAAACAGGTGATTGGTCAGAAGCTCAGCGCCGGGCTGGCGTAACACCGAAGTAGGCTGGTTTCTGGCGGCCGGAGTAGAAGTGGTCAAATCGTGTACGGACGTACAACGATTAAGGTGTAATGTAATTGACGTTTTAGGTATTTTTGGGTATAGTAGTGCTTACGTTTTTACGAAATAAATAGATATAGAACCGATATGCAAAGCACCGCCACCATCACACCCGCCGACGCCGCCGAAGAGCTGGCTGCAGCAATCGGCCTGCCAT
Organism: Candidatus Microsaccharimonas sp.; assembly: GCA_035564115.1. Classification (GTDB taxonomy): domain Bacteria; phylum Patescibacteriota; class Saccharimonadia; order Saccharimonadales; family UBA4665; genus JACMPA01. Next base: position 1,310 of record DATMTN010000020.1, read on the forward strand.
TTATCAACGCTGCCGGCAACTGGGTGTTCTAAGGCCCATTCATAACAGGGGCGAAGCTATTGCATTTTTATACCGTTTATGCTAAAATAGCAATGTTATGGCATTAGCTAGCTACGAAGCCCAAAATCTACGTCACGAAACACCTCAGGAACAGATTGAATCAATACTGAATCGGCAGCTGAGTCCCGAGAATATTGATACCTTTGCTGATGATGCCTTGGACGATCTGGTAGCCGTAGTTGATGACACGGTTGGCGCGTATGCGCAGCAGCCGACCACGGTGTACGGTTCCGGCAAAGATACAGAAGCCGCTGCGTTTGCGTACTTTGGCATGGGTGATGTGGAGTCTGTCCTAGACCACGTAGCTCAGAAGGCCGAGGAAATTCATGAGCTCGACACTGTTATTGAGCGTGCTGACACCCACAGTACTGTCATCGTGCCGCCCGAAGCAGGCCGGCCTATCATGTCTGGCGAAGGAAGCTTCGAGGCTAAGGACATAATCCCACGAACCAAAACAACGCTATTCTTGCTGGCGAATGAGCATAATATAGATCTTCACGACCCCCAACAACTACGGCTGCATGTTGGCCAGATTACTCCTGGAATGATGCGCCAAACTAGCTACCATCTTATTGAAGTGCCAAGTTTACACCGCGACATTTTGGTGTGCGATGAAGAGGGCAACCAGAGCTTTGTATTCGACACTATATATTTGCAGAAGCTCAATATATCTCCTGATGCACTATTAACTCTCTCAAAGCCAGAACTCAAGGCGCTTATCCAGGAGCACCCGGATACAGGTCAAGGGTTTAAATACTCAGATAACTTTGTGAGTAACATGCTGAACGCCATTGATGATCCGCGTACTGTCCAGGCTGAACCGCAGCCAGAGCGAGTCGTGACGTTGCGCCCGCAGGCCGAAAAAGCCCCAGAGGGCTACTTGTCTATTAAGGGCTTTGCCGATACGCTCGGCTCAAGCGCTAAGTATCTGGCCGCACTTATGAAAGATATTGACCCAGAAATATTTGGCCCAGTTACTATTTACAAGTTTGGCGGAAACAGTGTGCCAGGCTATTCCCCAAGGCAACAGGAGCTATTGCGTGCTGCAGGTGAGGCGCGGGGAAAATTTGCAGTGATGATGCCCGAAGGATATGTTGGTCTAGCTGAATTCGCCAGCATGGCGGGATTAAGCACAGAAACTGTCACGAGCACATTTGAGAAGATTAATCCCGAATTACTCGGTACGGTTGAGCGATATCGGAACAAACGAAGCGATGCCATTGTGGGCCTGAGTCCAAGCCAACAGGTTACCCTACGGGCAAAACTAGAGGAAAATGGTTTGTTTTTGCCGATGGCACCAGAGGGTTACTTGTCTATCAGGGGTATTGCTAAAAAGTTTAAGCTAAACAATTCTACTGTCGAGGGTGCTATTAAGAGTATGGATGAAGAAGAGTTTGGCCATGCCGAGCGCTTCAGGTTTGCTAGTAGGGTAACTCAGGGCTATTCACCTGGGCAAATACAGCATATCACCGAGAAGCTAGAGGCACGGGGGGCATTTTTGGATCAACCACCTGAAGGATACGTGTCGTTTAAACAGTTCTGGAAAGAGTACGGCGTTAACAAGGCGATAATGCAGACCATTCTAGAGACAACCGACAATGAAGAGCTCAAGTCAATTGATATGTTTAAGTTCAAGACTACGCGGGGTATGGGGCTTTCGCCGCGCGAGCAAGAAGTGCTACTCGACGAGTTAACGGCTCGAGGCGTATTTGATAGGGTCGCACCAAAAGATTACACATCTCTTACTGCCTTTGCACGAAATATGAAGGTAAGCCGTGAAACCGTCGAGAAAGCAATTGAGAATTTAGACCCTGAGGATTTGGGTGAGCTGCGTACATATCAATTCCAGGCGAAGACAACGCGAGGTTTGTCGCCTATCCAGCAGGAAAAGATTGAAGTCGAACTCTACCGCAGTGGTCTGCTGGTACCGGTGTCTCCAGAGGGTTACCTAAGTCGTAGCGGAGTGGTCAAGTTCCTGGGAAGTAACCAAGCAATGGTCGAGAAAGCGATTGCAGCATTAGAGGCGGAGGGTAAGCTGGAAGCACCACAGAACTTCCGATTTCCAAAGGCACCGCGTGCGTATCGTGGGTTTTCGCCGGCGGATCAGGAAGTGATTAAACAATGGCTCTTCGTACGCGGCACTACCATGCATCTCCGGGACACTGATAGCTAGTGGCGAAGTTGGACACGGTTCTTTATAATAGGTAGCTAGACTAACCGAAGGGACAGAATGAATCCGAACCAAGCACTGGATGATGCCAAGAAAAAGTTTGCCGCCGCCCTGGAGCGGTTCCATGAGCAGCTCAAGGGTCTGCGTACCGGCCGGGCCAACGCGGCCATGCTGGATGGTGTGATGGTTGAGGCCTACGGCACACCCATGCCGCTGAACCAAGTCGCTAATGTGACGGCACCAGAGGCGCAGCTGCTACAGATTACGCCTTTTGACCCCACGAATATTCAGGCGATTGCGACTGCTATTCGCAATAATCCGGCCCTGGGCCTGAACCCATCGGACGACGGCCGCGTGGTGCGGATTCCCATCCCAGCCCTGACCGAGGAGCGCCGCCGAGAGATAAGCAAGCAAGTTGGTGCCAAGCAAGAAGACTGCATGGTTGCTATGCGGAGCAGCAGGCACGACGCCATGGATGCGATTGACGGAGCTAAAAAGGACAAAGAGATTGGTGAGGACGAAGCCGACCGTCTGAAAAAGCAGGTCGACGACGCCATGAACAGCACCCGCAGCGAAGTTGAAGCGGCGGCCAAGGCCAAAGAACAAGAAATAATGAGTCTGTAGCAGCTATATGGCTGCACAGCACCTGGATGAGCTGTGGGCATACCGACAGCCAATAGAGGCCGCATTGGCGGTGTACCTGGAACAAGTTCCGGCGCTGTTGGGCGGCGAACTGTCGGCTGATGCTCGAGACGCATTTCAGCGATTACAGGAGTATAGCCTGCGGCCGGCTAAGCGGGTTCGCGGCGCACTCGGTGCGTGTATCTATGATGTGAGCGCAGGCACGCAGCATGCTGAACAGGCGATTCAACTGGGAGTCGTACTGGAGCTGGTGCACAGCTACTTGCTCATAATTGACGATGTCATGGATGAATCGTCGCTGCGACGGGGCCTGCCGACCATTCACGAAGTCTACCTGCGGGATGGCGTCACCCGCCACGAAGCCGAAATGTTGGCAGTGAATGTTGGGCTGCTGGCGCAACACCTAGCTGGACTGCTCCTAAGTCGGATCGATGTGCCGGCCGAAAATTTGCGGGCTGCAACCAGCTGGTTGCACCGAAATGTTGCGATTACTGGTGTGGGGCAGCTCGATGATCTTCGTCAGCGACCAGCTACTGGTGCCGTTGGTGACTCGACAGTCCTCCGGAAATACCTGCAAAAGACGAGCTACTACACGTTCGTAAATCCGTTGCAGCTTGGCCTTGTGTTGGGTGGGAAAGCCGATACTGAACAACTCCAGGCTGCTGAGCGATTTGGCGAACCAGCTGGCATCGCTTTTCAGATTCGGGATGATTATCTAAGTTTGTGGGGCGCAGACACGGCCAAGCTGGATGATATCCGCGAGGGCAAATACACATTGTTTGTGGACGACGCGCTTAAACACGCCAGTTCGCCAGAGCAGCAAAAGTTGCGGGCAATCCTGGGCAATCCTGCTGCCTCAGAGGCAGATATGCGAAATGTACGAGGGATATTCGAAGCAACCGGTGCCCAAAAGCGGGTGATGGCTGTGATGCAATCCCAGGCCACTAAGGCAGATAATGCCCTCAAAACTTGGCCGGCGATTGATAAAAAACTTTCCGAAATACTGCACGAGCTAGTAGACTATGCTACGACGAGGAAATTATGAGCACAGACGCACACATACCTACACATGTCGGACTTATCCTGGACGGTAACCGCCGCTGGGCGCGTCAGCATGACTTGCCGCTGATGGAAGGGCACCGCCGGGGCTACGATAATTTGCGCACTATTCTGGAGGAAGCCCTCGACATGGGTGTGGAGTACGTATCGGCCTATGTGTTCTCGACCGAGAACTGGACACGTACCAAGCTGGAAGTGAACTACCTGATGAAATTGATCATGAATATGCTGACGCGTGATTTGCGAGAACTCCATGAACGGGGTATCCGAATTGTCTGGCTGGGCAGCAAACAGCAGGTTGGCAAGAAAGTGCAGCGGGCGATCGAGGACGCGGAGGCTTTGACGGCCGAGAATACTCGCGGCACCTTTGGGCTGTGTTTCAACCACGGTGGCCACCGCGAAATTGCTGAAGCCGTGCAGCGCATGGTGGCTGATGGTATTGCTGTCGATGAGATGAGTGAAGCAAAGATTGCCGAGTATATTGACTACCCAGATGTGCCGCCGATTGACCTAGTTATTCGTACTTCCGGTGAAGAGCGCTTGAGCAATTTCATGCTGTGGCGGGCCGCTTACAGCGAGCTGGCGTTTACGGACACCTTATGGCCAGACTTTAATATCGACGAGTTCAAGGAAATTCTTGCAGAGTATGCTGAGCGCGGTCGGCGTTTTGGCAAGTAGACACGCAATGTCTGCTCGCCAGATTCTCAGTCAGTTTCCAGTGTATCTGGTACACTAGTATGTAATGTCGGTTATCCTTTTGATTGTTGGACTAGTGCTGTTTATCGCGCTAGTTGTTGTCCATGAGTGGGGGCACTTTATTATGGCGCGGCGCAATGGCGTGACCGTAGAAGAATTCGCGATTTTCTTCCCACCACGACTGTTTAAGCGTAAGACGAAGGCTGGCTGGGACTTTGCCATTAATCTACTGCCGCTGGGTGGCTACGTGAAGCTAAAGGGCGAGCACGATAGCGATACCGCCAAGGGCAGCTTCGGCGCCGCTAGCTTGGCTGCCAAGACCAAGATTATGGCAGCCGGTGTAGTTATGAACCTGATTACAGCGATTGTACTATTCACAATTTTGGCTCTTGTGGGTATCCCACAACTGGTCGATAATCAGTTTACGATCAAGAGTGATACGAAGGTATCGCGTAGTGAACTGATTATAAGCTATGTCGAACCGGGCTCACCGGCTGCCAAAGCTGGCCTGAAGACAGGCGACCAGATAAAAGGCGCCTGGCTTTCTCGTGCCGGTACCTGCGCGTATCCTGAATTTGTCGGCTCCTTGCACTGTGATCTAGGACCCTTAACTGGCTATGGACCGAAGGATCCAGATATCACCATCAAGAATCCTCAAGATCTTAAAAATGTGACCAAACAACATGCTGGTAAGGTTGTGCAGTTCGCGGTGGTGCGCGGCGGCAAGGAATACGCACCGTCTGTACAGCTGCGGACTGAGCAAGTCGTGGCAACCAGTCAAAAGACAAATGCGCCTAAGGGCTATCTGGGCGTGGCGCCATCTACCTACACGCTGCAGCGATCCACCTGGTCGGCGCCGATTGTGGCGCTGGGCCTGACCAAGCAGTTCACGGTGCTGACATTCCAGGGGCTCGGTAAGGCAGTTGCCGGGCTGGGTAGTATCATCGCCGGTGCGGTGACAGGGAACACGCACGCCCGTCAAAACGGCCAGACGGCGGCCAGCGAGCAGGTATCCGGGCCGGTTGGGATATATGTCATCTTACAAGATGGCAGCTTGCTGGGTTATCAGTACGTGCTGTTTATCATCGCGATCATCTCGCTGACGTTGGCTATCATGAATATCTTGCCAATTCCGGCACTGGACGGTGGTCGCTTGTGGATTACGCTGTTCACGCGTGCTATCGGCAAGCCGCTCAGCGCCAAACGCGAGGAGTGGATTAACGCCACTGGCTTCCTAGTCTTAATTGGCCTGATGGTCGTAATTACTGTCGTTGATGTCAAACGCTTCTTCTAAGACCGGTCCTATCGAAAAACCAGCAGAGCCAAGTGCAAAGGCCAACATTCCGTGGAATCCACTATTAGCGGTAGTCTTCGTAATCGTCACCTATTTCGCGGCACAGATTCTGGCGAGTGTCATCATCGGCATCTATCCAATGCTCCGCGGCTGGGATAAGACCCAGACACTGGATTGGACCAATAGCTCTATCATCGCCCAGTTCTCGTATATGCTCCTCGCTTCGGCGCTGGTGGTTGCGGCGGTGTACCAATTTATGAAACTCTACGGGCGAAGCTGGAAGGCAATTGGCTTTCGACGTCCACGCTGGACAGACCTGGGTATGGGCGTGGCAATCGTGCCGCTGTATTACCTCAGCTATTTTGTGATAATAACGGTGGCCGGCAAGCTGGCGCCATCACTGAACGTCAACCAAGCTCAGCAGCTTGGTTTTAGCCCGGTGGGTCCCGGGCAGCTGATTCTAACTGGTATCGCGCTGGTGATTCTACCGCCGCTGATGGAGGAAACACTGATGCGCGGCTTCCTGTACACGAGTCTGAAGAAGGGCCTACCGCAGCTCGCTGCAGTCTTGGTTACGAGTGCAATTTTTGCCAGCGCACACCTGCAGGCCGGCAGTGGGGCACCACTGTTATGGGTGGCGGCAATCGATACGTTTGTGCTGTCGCTATTCCTGATATGGCTCCGAGAAAAGACGGGTAGTCTGTGGGCCAGTATGACACTACATGCCCTCAAAAACTCGGTGGCGTTTCTGAGCCTATTCATCTTTCATATGAGATGAGATACAATGTGCGCATGATAGTAGTCTCAACAGTGCAGATGTCTCCGATAATGCCGGCGCTCCCGCGACCGGTGGCAATTATTGCCTAACATTTCTCTAATTACGTAACTCGAAGGACATCTACATCATGAGACTCTCACAACTCTTTACGAAAACCAGTAAAACCGCACCAGCGGACGAAGTCAGTAAAAACGCCCAGTTGCTTATCCAGGCGGGTTTTGTCTATAAAGAAATGGCTGGAGCGTATGCCTACCTGCCACTTGGACTCAAGGTAGTCGAGAACATCAAGCAGATCGTTCGCGAGGAGATGAATGCGTTGGGCAGCAATGAGCTGATCATGACCGGCCTGCAGCGCAAAGATGTCTGGGAAAAGACTGGTCGCTGGGACGATGAAACTGTCGATGTCTGGTTCAAGTCTAAGTTGAAGGATGACACCGAAGTCGGCTTCGGCTGGAGTCATGAGGAGCCGATCGTGGAGATGCTCAAGCAGTATATCCAGAGCTACAAGGACCTCCCCGTCAGCGTCTATCAATTCCAGACCAAACTGCGCAACGAACTGCGCGCCAAGAGCGGTATCATGCGTGGTCGCGAATTTGTCATGAAAGACATGTACTCTTTCCACGATTCAGCCGAGAGCCTCGAAGCCTATTACAACCAGTCTATCGAAGCCTATAAGCGCGTTTTTGATCGGTTGGGGATTGGTGAGGAAACCTATGTGACATTCGCCAGCGGTGGGGCATTCACGAAATTCAGTCACGAATTCCAAACTATCTGCGATGCTGGTGAGGATGTTATCTACCTGCACCGTGGTAAGAACATTGCGGTCAACGAGGAAGTTATCGATGACGCCGTCAAAGAGCTGGGTATTTCCCGTGATGAGCTCGAAAAGGTAAAGACAGCCGAAACGGGCAATATCTTTAACTTTGGGACCCAGAAGACTGACGAAATGGGGCTGCATTTCACCGGGCAGGATGGTACCGAACAGTCGTTGTATATTGGCTCGTATGGCATCGGTATTACCCGGGTGATGGGTGTGATCGTCGAGAAGTTCGCCGATGAGCGGGGAATTGTCTGGCCCGAGGCAGTCGCGCCCGCCAAGGTATACTTGGCTCGATTGGGCACAGAAACAGAGGTCGTTCGGGCTGCGGATGAGCTATATAACGAATTGACAAAGCAAGGAATCGGAGTACTATATGATGACCGAGAAGAGGCAAGACCCGGAGAAAAGTTCGCCGATGCGGACCTGATGGGCATCCCGTACCGCGTGGTAGTAAGCGCCAAAACTGTCGCCGCTAACTCGTATGAAATCAAGCGCCGCAGTAGTAATACCAAGGGCGACCCCGAATTAGTCAACCAAACACAATTGCTAAAAATTATGAGTTCACCAATCTAGACGAGAATGCTAGAACGATAGTATTAAAGGATATATACTTAAGGTAGATTTCCAAACCAATAGCGAGAAATGACCGGAAGGCCAGAACGAGGAGGAAACGAAGATGAAAAAACTATTCAGATTGACCAGTGAAGGTATCGCCGAACTAGAGGCAGAACTGCAGACATTGATTGCTAAGCGTCCTGAAATTGCCGACGATATTAAGACCGCTCGTGAACTCGGTGACCTATCCGAGAATGCCGAATACCAGGCTGCTCGTGCTGAGCAGGAAAAGAATGATGCTCGTATCAGCGAGATCGAGCATATCCTCCAGAACGTCGAAGTTATTAAGGCGCCAAAGGGTGACAGCAAAGTTCAGCTTGGCTCAACTGTTGAGCTGAAGAGCGATAGCAAGACGAAGCAGTTCCAGGTCGTTGGTACGGTAGAGGCTGACCCGTTGAACGGCAAGATTTCTGACGAATCGCCAATTGGTAAGGCACTTCTGGGCAAGAAAGTCGGCGACGATGTCGAGATTCAGACTCCTGTCGAGACTTCGAGCTACAAGGTGGTAAGTATTGCCTAGTAGGCAGTAGGGCGGGCATGAACGACGTTAAGCGACTTATTCTCGGTATCACCCTCGTAGCGATTGGGCTCGGTATGGTGCTCAGTGCGAGCAGCGTAATGGGCATTATCGGGGTTATTCTGGGCCTCATTGGATGCTACTTGACGGTCAAGGTCCTGTTGACCGGTCACTTACACTAGACGTACCCCTGTTATTTAGATATACTGAGGCCATAATTATGCAGTGGCTTAATACAGTTGTTGATGAGTTGATTGCCCGTCATCCGGACGGAGAGATTGTCGTGTCTTCGGGCGTATCACCCTCTGGTACGTACCACCTGGGCACATTGCGTGAAGTACTGACGGCCGAAGTTATCGCTGTGGAGCTGGAACGTCGTGGTCGCCAGAGCCGGCACCTGCATATCGTGGATGACCTGGATGTCTTCCGTAAAGTACCGGCCAACATCGCCGAGGATTTTGCCCAGTACCTGGGCCGTCCACTGTGTGATGTACCAGCACCAGAGGGAGAGGGCTCATACGCCGACTATTTCCTAGCAGATCTGCTGACGGCTGCCACTAAAATGCAGCTGAAAATGGAGATTGTTCGTTCGCACGAGAAGTACCGCAGCGGTTTCTTTGTGCCGGTTATCGAACAGGCCTTGGAGCACACTGACACCATCCGAAAGGTCCTCGAAGATGTTTCCGGGCGTCAACTCGAAGAACAGTGGTCACCAGTACAGGTACTCGAAGATGGCCTGCTCAAAAACCGTCACTTCGTGTCCATCGACACCGACGCCAAGACGATTGTGTATATCAACAAGGATGGTGCTGAGCAGACAGCCGACTACTCTAACGGTTCCGTGAAGCTCAGCTGGCGTATCGACTGGCCAGCACGCTGGTCATTGCTGCATGTCCACGCCGAGCCGTTTGGTCGTGATCATGCCACCAAGGGTGGGTCGTACGACACAGGCAAGGAAATCGTACAGCAGGTCTTCCACGCCGAGGCGCCATACCCAGTCCCGTATAACTTCATTATGCGTACCGGCGATACCAAGAAGATGAGCAAGAGCGCCGGCAATGTTATTACAGCTGCCGACCTTCTGAACATTCTGCCGCCGGAAATTGTCTGGTTCTTCCTGATCCGCTACGCCCCTGACAAACAGCTGTTCTTCGATCAGGGCGAAACGCTGCTACGGCTGTTCGACGAGTTTGCTGAACTGTCAGCCAAGCCGGACAAAACTCCTGCCGAGCAACAGCTCCTCGATCTGTGTTTGTATAAGGTTACTGAGCCAACCGTCAGCAATGTGCCATTCAGCCACTTAGTCGCCAGCTACCAGGCCGCTCTGCGCGATGCTGACAAAACCCTGGAGATTATCGCTCGCACTGAACACGCCGAGACAGTTGCCCGGCAAGCCGATACTATCAAGCGTGAGCTGCAGTTTATCGATAGCTGGCTCGACAATTGGGCGCCCGAAGACTTGCGCTTCGCACTCAAAGAGCAGACCGATCCAAGTGAATTCACGGAGCAGGAAAGTGTCTTCTTCAATATGCTAGCCACTAAGGTGGCCGAAGCTCCCGCCGATGCAGACGGTGCCTGGTTCCACGATACCATCTACGCCTGCAAAGATGATGCTGAGCTCGAGCCGCGGGCCATGTTTGCTGCACTGTACCGACTGACTATCGGCAAGACCCAGGGCCCACGGGCTGGCTGGTTCCTGAGCATCCTGCCGCGTGACTGGCTGGTTGCCCGCCTGAAGCTCGAAAAATAGCGCTTGTGCTTATACTATACTTTGTATACTATTGAGAGATATGCTTGAACTCTCCGATGACCGCTTTCAACAGCTGATAGATGAGGCGCTGGGCGAGTTGCCAAAACGCTCGCTGGACCACCTGAAAAATGTGGCGATTCTTTTTGCGGATGAGCCAAGTGAAGAACAGCGCGAAAAGCTAAAACTCCTGCCATATCAATCACTCTACGGTCTCTACGAGGGTATCCCATTGCCGTTTCGCCAGGGGCAACACACGACATTGCCAGATCGGATAACCCTGTTCAAATTACCGATTTTGGGCTCCAGTAACACCGAAGCGAAGCTGAAAGAACAGATCAAACACACCCTGTGGCACGAAGTCGCTCACTACTACGGTCTCAACCATGATCAGATCCACGCCAAAGAGTCGTAGGCTATACCCCTCCTGTTAAATGAGCGCATCAAACGGTGCTCGGCACGAAGAAACAAACTTCTTCTTACCCCCGTTTCTACGGTATACTACCTACAATGAAGCAAGCTGTCCGAATCCTGCAGCGTATCTGGCTGCCTCTTTTCCTGCTGACTGCTCTGAGCTGGCTATTTGCGCCAGCCTATTATCATAATCACTTCGGTGGACTGCAGTATATTAGTGCTTACGAAAGTGGCCGCCTCAGCCTGAGCTGGGTATTCCGATTGGGCGATGTTATCTCGGGCCTACTACTGGTGCTCGCGCCATGGATATTTGACCTACTGAAGGTTAACCGGCCAATCAGTGTTATGGTGGCACTCATTGGGCTGCTGTCGGCAATTGATGGCATCTTCGACAACGAGTGCCTCGCTACTATGCATGGCTGCACAGGTTGGGCGCTGGCCAGTAGTCGCGTGCATGACACTGAATCGGTGCTGATAGTTTTTGCCATATTGGCAGTGGCGGTTTATCACGCCTGGAAGTACCGGCGGCAGCTGAGCCTGGCATTCGTGTTGGCCCAACTGGCTATTGGTCTGCTCGATATCAGTGGATTGCTCGACAAACAGGCGATAGCGGTCAGCCAATACCTGTATGAGGTGCTGGCTATTAGCTGGTTGGCATGGCTGCTAGCGACGTTTGCACCACTGGCAACCACCCGGCACAGCGAGACGATTCGACGACTGTTCGGGCTCTGGACGGCGTTGAACGGGGCAGTTGCCCTCATAGTTACCCTGACGCATCACCGCGTGTTGGCGCCGCTGTTTGATGTCAGTTTGTCGCACAGTTCGGCCTTGGTTGGACAGCATGGGGTTGTGGCAGGGGTGCTGATGCTCTATCTGGCACGGCATGTCTACCAGGGACAGCGCCGAGCCGCTATCTTACTACTGGCGATATTTGGCTCACAGATTATTAAATATAGCGTGCTGACGCCGTCGCCAGTGTTGCTGGCGGTAAACTTGGCGTCGTTTGTGTTGCTGTTGTACGCCCGACGGGCTTTTGACCGTAACATTTTGCCGCTGCCGCTCGCGTCCCGTCTCAAGGATGTTGCTGTCGTGGCTGTTGGTGTGACACTCGCTGTCACGGCCAGCGTTATCATCGGCAGCGCGGCCGGTCACGGCTCGGCACTGCACGATAGCATAGCTGACTCATATCAGAATTCACTCCACCTGGCACGGCATGATCGTGCACGCCTGGAGCACCAACTGTCATATCGTAATAAGGTAGTCACCGAGACGTTGGTATTTGCGCTCCTGGCACTGGCGGCCTGGATTTTCTTCCGACCAGCCCGGTTGCCGTACGGCTTTGATGCGGCCGAACTGAGACATGCTGAATCGCTCCTGGAACGCTATAGTACGAGCACCGAGGATTTCTTCAAACTCTGGCCCGAAGACAAACTGTATTACTTCGCGCAGAATGGCTTCGTGGCCTACAAGTTGGTAGGGGGTACTGTGTTTGCGCTGCCCGATCCGATTGCTCCACCTGAGCAGGTGGAGGCGCTGCTGGACGAATTTACCACCTACTGTCGTGACCATGGCTGGCTAGTTTGTTTCCTGGCAGTACCGGCAGATTCTGAGCGCCTGTACGCCCAGGCTGGTTTCAAGAGTGTCAAGATGGGGTCGAGCGCCGTTATCAAGGTAAATGAATTCGTAGAACAGACCAGTCGTGACAAGTGGTGGCGCTGGCAGCGTAATCGTGGCACGAAGGCGGGGCTGACTTATGAATTCCTCACGCCTTCACACGACACCAGCTTGATGACTGAGCTCAAGGTGGTATCGGATGCCTGGCTGGCAGACGGTGAGCACCGCGAACAGGGCTTTGCCCTCGGCTATTTTGATCCGCACTACTTGAGTAAATGTCCGCTGCACCTGCTGCGTGATGCTAACGGCATAGTGGTTGCTTTTGCTAATGAGCTGCCGGTGTATGGTGAGCAATTCCAGCGCACCGTCGATCTTATCCGCTACATGCCTGGCCAGAATGGTACGATGCCATTCCTGCTGTTGAATGTCATTGAGCAACTGGCTACCGATGGCTCAGCTCAGACGTTTGATCTGGGATTTGTGCCACTGGCTGGAATTGATTCGAACCTGCTGAAGATTGTTCGCCGTCTGGCGGCTGGCCGGTTTTCGTCACTCGGACTTGAGCAGTTCAAGAACAAGTTTGATCCCGACTGGCAGGTGAGTTATCTGTTGTATGACGGTGATGTGGTCGATCTGGCGCGCATCGCAACGAGCTTGGAAGCAGCGCTCAAAAAGACCGGTTAGCTTGGTATACTGAAAGCACGCAGCAATAGGCAAGCCTGTAAGCATATTCTGAGTACTGAAAAGCATATCCAGATGATATGCTGAGATACATGGACAATACGATTACTCTCGCGGTGCTGGCTGGCACGACCCGTGCCCAGCGCCAATCTATCAAAGCCGCTTATTATATTGCTGATTTTGCCCACCAGTTGCCAGGTGTCGAAGTTATCTTTGTAGATCCAGCTGACTTTAATTTCCCAGGTGATGGCAATGACCCGGAGGGCAAAGACCCGCGCTACACCGAAATTGTCGCCAAGGCCGATGCGTTCTTTATCGTCACGCCCGAATACAACCATAGTTTTCCTGGGAGCTTGAAACGCATGCTCGACAGTGAGCTGCAGCTGTACAATCACAAGCCGGTGGCTTTTGCTGGCGCTAGCAATGGGAATTGGGGCGGGGTACGTGCCGTAGAATCGCTGCTGACCGCTATCCGCGAAACTGGATTAGTGGCACTGAGCTGGGATATCTATTTTCCGTTTGTCCACACAATGTTTGTCGATGATGGCACGATCCTAGAAGAGCACCGCGAACGCTACGAACGAAACCTCGGAAAGCTGTTCGATGAACTACTGTGGATGGCTCGATTGTTCAAAGCGGCGCGGACATAATTTACTTGCAGTAACGTAGGCGTAGTCGTATCCTAAAGCCAATGGCCCAGGGAGAACAAAAACCTGAAAGCAGTGGTGGGTTTTCTGATTCGCTCGACGAACGCGTCGCGTACTGGCAGCACGAATTGGCACTGGTTGCTGGCACTGACGAGCTGAAACATGTTAAGGCTCGCGCGGTGAACGCTTGCAATGAGTTGCTTGAGCACCAAGGCTCAGTCTGCACATTCAATGGTAACGGTGTGTATCCAGTTGTAAATCAGCATGCCGCAGTCACGGTGGCTGCAGGAGATATATCTGGCCAGGGTTTCGACAGGGGCTTTAGCGTGCACGATTTCCTGAACAACGACAATCCCAGGCTGTACCGGACCTTTTTCTTGGGGTCTTTCAAAGTAACGCCACACCCGGTGGCGCCACGAAATGTTGAGCTGATGGCGTTCTTGGCGCCTGATTGCTCGGTAATCCCAAACTACGAGGTCGACGCGGCATTGTTGCCGCAGACACCAGAACTCGCCGATCGACCATTGGACTTCGGTGATTTATTCGACGGCATCTACGAAGACTCCCACAAGTTCCGCCGAGTACTGGCCTCGCGGAAGTTTCGGAAGCTCGACCTGACCCAACAACGTACTGCCATTGATTCCTTTGTGTCGCGCAGCGAGCAACGCTATGACGTCCGGGATATGGGCATCATGATCGAGGACGCGCAGTATTGTTGCCGTGTCGACCAAGAAGCTACCAATGGCTATGAATTTATCGACCTGAATGGCACGACGATCGAAGGTGTCGTTTTGGGGCTCGGCAGCCTTGAACGCAACCGCCTCAATTCCGCTCCGATTCGTCAGACCCGGGATCTTGTAAGCCACGCGGCTGGTCTATGCTTACTCATGCACATAGAGTCCGCCACAGATCCGACGGGTCTCAGCGCCGGTGATATTATTGCGCTGCCGACTGCCGACCAAGAATTCGAGCTGGCATTCCAAATGCACACTAAAACCTTAGATCTCTCCAAGTGGTTCAGAGCTGTTAGCCAGAGCGGCGGTGAAGACTCTGGGGCGGGCGAGATGGCGGGTTAGGCACTACACTTCGTTATCGATGACGTGCTCGGCTCGACACGAGTTGGTATAGTAGAAACAGCGCAATAGATATATGTAATAAGGAGATACCCATGAAAGCAGTACTGAATGACAAGGTTGTGGCCGAAGCCGACAAGGCTGAACTTATCTATATCGAGGGTAACTGGTATTTTCCGCCAACAAGCGCCAAGCAGGAGTCGTTTAGTAAGAGTCCTACACCGTACACTTGTCCCTGGAAGGGCGTCTGTCAGTACTGGAACGTCGACGGCGCGAAGGACGCGGCCTGGAGTTACCCCGAGCCTATGCCCAGTGGCATCGAGCGCGTCGGTAAAGACTTTAGCGGCTACTATGCCTTCGACCAGGCCCAGGTTCAGGTGACTGAATAGTGGCCGCTGGAACTATTGTTCTGTGTTCTAGCGCCAACTTCTACCAGCACGTCAACGATCTCGCCGACGAGCTCGAGAAGCTTGGTTTTATAGCGGTAGTTCCGCACAATGCCAAGATGATGAAGGAATCGGGCAATTACGACCCGGCCGCTTACAAAACCTGGTATGGCAATGCCGATGACTTCGACAAAAAGGCGCAGTACATGCGCTGGCATTTCGATGAGATTGCCAAGGGGGATGCCGTCCTGGTTGTGAATGATACCAAACACGGTGTTGACGGCTATATTGGCAGTAACGTACTGCTGGAGATGGGACTGGCGTTCTATCTGCATAAGCCAATCTTTATCTTGAATCCGGTCGATACCAGCCTGGCCAACTACGAAGAAGTCTACGGCATGGCACCAGTGTTCCTGGCCAGCGACTTGAGTAAAATTAGCTTTTAGACTGTCTTTTTGAGCCGAGTAGCAAACTTCTGGCGGAGTTTGGTGATTTTGGGGTCGATCACGACCATACAGTAGCCGGCGTTTGGATTACGATTGAAATAGTCCTGCATGTACTCATCGGCTGGCCAGAATGCCTCGTAGGGCACGAGCTGAGTAACAATTGGGTCTGCATAGAGAGTAGGAGCAAAGTTGGTAATCATATCTGTGGCAATCTGCTTTTGCTCGGCATCGTGATACAGAATGATGCTGCGATAGATTTCGCCTACGTCATTACCCTGGCGGTTCAGGGTGGTTGGATCGTGCATCACGAAAAATATTTCCAAGATGTCGCGGTAGGTAATAACGGCCGGGTCGAAGGTGACCTGCACTACTTCGGCGTGGCCGGTGCCACCAGCGTAAACCTGATCGACAGTCGGATGCTCGGCCGTGCCGCCACTGTAGCCAGATATGACTGACTCAACGCCTTCGATGCGCTGGTAAAACGCCTCGAGGCACCAATAACAGCCACCACCGATTGTTGCTTGTTGCATAGGTATATTGT
>DATMTN010000021.1:0-26377 GCA_035564115.1 Candidatus Microsaccharimonas sp.
CAGACCAGCTAAAGATCGTCGACTTGGTGAGCCGTTACCTCACCAACTATCTAATCTTACGCAGGCCGTTCCCAAACCGCCGAAGCTTTAATCCGAAGATCACATGCGGTATTAGCTACTCTTTCGAGCAGTTATCCCTCAGTTTGGGGTACGTTCCTACGTGTTACTCAGCCGTCCGCCGCTCGTGTATTCTACACTCAGGATTCAACACGTGTTCTCCAGCCTTGGAGTTCACGGTCTCAGTCAGTTTCCATTTGCATGGACTTGATCTGGTTAAATACTAAGTGCAGAACCTTACCGCTCGACTTGCATGTATTAGGCACGCCGCCAGCGTTCATCCTGAGCCAGGATCAAACTCTCCAAAAAAAGAATCTAATTCTTAGCATCAGTTGAACTGATTTCACCCGAAGGCGGAATCAATTTACTGACTAAACAAATTCAAAATCAATTGACGTTGATTGTCTGCATCCGAAGATACAGACATTCGATAATCCCGAAGGATTAACGAATTGCACTATTCAATTTTTAACGTACGTAAGATCAGGTTTCAGTTCTTCGGCCGAAGTGGATGGCCGTCAAGTCGTCTGCAGATAACTGGGACACTTGAAGAGAACCTCTGTCAAATCTTCCCTCAAGCATACGCGAGCAAATGCGCTACGTCAAGGGGTAAATGAGCAATTCGTGTAGTTTTTAGCACATCACCCTGTGCTGTGGTGTTTTGGTACTAGGCGGCCAAAACTTCGAGCTGTTGCAGCCCAGCTTGTAAGCTATCGACCCCTGTAAATACGATACCGTGCATCCCTACCTCTGTGGCAGCCGTAACATTGTCCAGGTTGTCATCGGTGAACACACATTGCGCTGGTTCCAGCTTGAGCAGCCCGGCGATATGCTCGAAGATCTCTGGGTCTGGCTTAGCCATGCCAACTTCCGAGGAGATGCAGATCTCGTCGAACAGTCGCTCAAGGTCATATTGTTCCAATATAGGACGGAGCTCATTACTATGCGCGTTAGAGACCAACGCTGTGCGGTGGGTCTGCCGCAGCTGCTCTATAAGCTCGACGACTGGCTTGTCGACAAGTGCAAAATCCGCAAACTCACGGCGGACTTGCTCGGGCGTCTTGCCACTGAGCTTGCCGTAGCGCTCTAGGTATTCATCAAAGGTAATTTGGCCGCGGTCCAATAGGTCTGAGGCCTCCGCAAAGCCACCTTCGCGCTTGTAGCCATTGGCTGCCAGCCAGGCCTTCTGGTGATCCTTGTGAATCACATCAAAGAAATCAAAAACTACTGCCTGAATCATAGCGTCTCCTTACATTGTGTATATATCTGCCACTGAACGTTCGCTCGGTGGATGTTCGATTCACGCCGGGTGCTGAACTTAGGGGTATCAAAACCAAAATAATTATCCTCCACGATATCTGTCATAAAACGCATACCGAGCTCCAGCGCTAATTTTTGGGTGGCAACAAGCGCCGCGTGCAAAAAGTCTGCCTCGCTGTACGCGGGTGCCATTTGCGCGTAGTAGCCCTTGGCCACGGCCGTAATTGCCTCGAGTGGGAATGGTTCCCCTTGCTCGAGTGCATCCTCCGCCAGCGAGCGCAGCATGTCGCCCAGGTCAATCCAGACAGGAGCCAGCATGATGGTGTCGAAGTCGATCAGGGTGAACGGTGCCCCGCCCCGGAACAACATGTTTACGGTCTGCGGGTCACCATGGATGAGCTGTGTGGTAGCCCCAGGTAATTCAGGAAGCGCTTCGAGCGCGTCCTGCATGTTCTGTGCCAGCTGATGCAGCATCTCATCTGTTAGCTTGTCCTGTACGCTCTGTAAGCGCTGCGCATAGTGTGGGGTGTCGTGGAAGTGCGGGATGGTATAGACCGGTATATAGTCCAGCTTTGCCAGATCGTCATGCAGTCGTGCCAATAGAGACCCTACCTGCTCGTACTGCTCAAGTTTCAGCGTACCGGGCACCCCATCATCGGAATCTATAAATGACATGGCCCGCCACCAGGTACCATTTGCTTCCTCTACAAAATCACGTCCGGCCTGAGTTTGCACGACAGTCGGTGCTTCCCAGCCACAATCTGCCAGGTGCTTGGTAATAACGTCAAAATCCTGCGCAATCTTGGTTGGAAACATCGAGTTCATGCGTTGCAGCACAAACTTTTGGTCGGCAGCTTGCACTAAATACGTACGATTGATGCGGCCTGTGCCGAGTGATGCAATCGTGCAGTCACCTTCAACAAAATGAGTCTGAGCAATAGTACGAGCACTATCGATTGTCGCTACCACCGCTATTTCTCGAGTTTGTAGGTTAGGTGTCGTGAAGTATCGTCCAGGACCGCACCGTGACGATCGTAGAACTTAATAGCATCGGGGCGCCAGGTTTCGGTACCAAAGCTAAACTGCGACAGGCCCTGGCTGCGACACCAGTCGCCCATGCCCTGCCACATCTGCTCGGCCAGACCGGTGCCACGAGCTGCTTGGTCGACCACGAAGTCCTCAAGCCAACCTTCGGTCTCTTTACCGGCACCCATCAGCGTGTTCATGGTAGCTGCAGCCACAACATTACCCTGCTCGTCCAAGCCAACCAGTTGATCACGGTCAGGGCTAGCGATAATACGCTCTAGTTTGTCCTGGGACGTTGGTTCGCTGCTGAAGCTCTCGTCCAGCTGTGGCATTAGACGGCCAATACCAGCAGCAATAGCTGGGTTGTAGGCTGTCACAACTTCTACACGGAAATTGCGCTCGGCTTCGCCGAATTCGGGTTGTTCTGGAGCTGAAAATGTTTCTTGTGTTGCCATATTATAAATCTTACATTTTTAAGAGGTCACCGAGTGACTTCACTAGCCTACCATCCCCCTTATTTTTCTCAAGCTTTTAGGACTCGTGAGCTTGGAAAATACCCGCTATATATCGTGTATGATATATCGCTTAGCTTAATGGTGTCAGATCCGGAAACTCAATGGTCCGCATAACCAGCGGTCGTATCGGCACCCAGATGGGCTTGCCAACATGCTCTTCGCGAGCAAACGGATGATTGCGTCGCGCCTCATAGAAGCCTTCCAGGCGACCAGCTGGCTCGTCGCCAAAAGGAGAAATCTCTAGGCACAGCACCGAGCCGCCACCCGTGCTATAGCGACCAAAGCTGGGTGCAGTCACCATGATGTCCTGCAAATCCTGCAGGAGGCCAACAAAGTCATTCGTGGCATGACGGTGGGCTTCGAGTCGCGCTGGCACATGCGTACCGCCATCAGCCACATAGTACTGGTTGTACATGATGCCGCCAGCCATGATACGACCGGCGTATTGCGCCAGGCTGTCCTGGGTGGCCTGTACCTCTTCTGGAAAATACTGAGCCGCGCCATACAGCGTGGATCGACTGATATCGGCCATACTAAAGGCCAACCAGTCGAGCTGCTCTACAAAGCCAGTTTCTGGAAATCCGCCAGGGGTTTCAACTCTCATAGTACTGAATTATGGCAAATTCCTGAGGCCTAGAAAATTGCTAGCGCCTATTCTACCTTCTGTTCAGGTTCGGCAACCACGATTTCTTCGGTGGTTTCTTCGCCGTCTTCGTCCTCTACCTTGTCGACAAGTGCCAACGAGACAACTTCATCCTCACCGTTCAGGCGCATAATGCGTACACCTTGGGTGGCGCGGCCGAGGGCTGGAATGCCACTAATGGCTAGACGGATGGTCTGACCGTTTTTGGAGATGATGATCACTTCTTGCTCGGTGTCGGCGTCACCCAGTGTCTTCACGCCGATCAGTTCGCCGGTCTTGTCGTTGACGACGGCGCTGCGGATACCGACACCACCACGGGCGTGTGGTGTGAACTGGGCAACCTTGGTCTTCTTGCCGTAGCCGTACTTGCTGATGACGAAGATGCTACTGCCCTCTTCGACGATGTCCATGCCAATGACATGGTCACCTGGGCGCAAGCGGATACCACGCACACCACGACTGACACGACCCATTGGGCGGGCGTCCTTTTCGTGGAAGCGGATAGCCTGACCCTGACTGGTCGAGATGACAACTTCATTGTCGCCACTCGTCATACGGATCCATTTCAACTCGTCGCCGTCGTCCAGATTAATAGCGATCAAGCCAGATGAGCGGACATTCTGGTACTGCTCAAATGGCGTCTTCTTCACGACACCACGAATGGTACACATGATGAGATTAGCAGCGCTGTTGGTCTTCGACACATTAATGACGCTCGATACGGTCTCTTCCGGCTGCAGTTGCAGCAGGTTAACCAATGCCACGCCCTTGGCGCTTAAGGACGCTGCGGGGACTTCGTAGGTCTTCAGACGGAACACACGGCCCTTGTTGGTAAAGAACAGCAGGAAGTCGTGCGTAGAGGCGTTCACGACGTGCTCGATGACGTCTTCCTCACGCGTCACCATGCCACGGCGGCCCTTGCCACCCCGGCCCTGACGCTTGTATTCAGCAATTTGGCTGCGCTTGATGTAGTTGGCGCTGGTGAGTGTGACCACCACTTGCTCGTCGGCAATCAGGTCTTCGTCGCTCAGCCTGCCCAGTTCATTTGGCACGACGCGGGTGCGACGTTCGTCACCATACTGCTTCTTTAGCTGCAACATTTCGTCTTTGACGATCTTCAGGATCTTCTTCTCGTCGGCCAGGATGGCTTCCAGTTCGGCAATCAGCTTCTGCAGCTCAGCCAGTTCGTCCTCGATCTTCTGACGCTCCAAGCCGGCCAGTGTTCGCAGCTGCATGGCCAGGATGGCCTTGGCTTGAATCTCGGAAAGTTTGAATCGTTTGATTAGGTTCGCCGCAGCTTCTTCGGTAGTTTGCGAAGCACGGATAGTGGCAATCACCTCGTCGATATTGTCGAGAGCGATCTTTAGACCTTCCAGGATGTGCGCCCGTTCCTTGGCCTTACGCAGCTCGTATTCGGTACGGCGGCGCACCACGACCTGACGGTGCTTGATGTGCTCCTGAATGATGTCCTGCAGACCCAGCACGCGTGGCTGGATACCGTCGATGAGTGCCATCATGTTGAAGTGGAAACTTTGCTGCAGTGGCGTCAGTTTGTACAACTGGTTCAAAAGCTTCTTCGGATAGGCGTCTTTCTTCAGGTCGATAACGATACGGACCGAACCACGCGCCGACTCGTCGCGGATGTCGCTAATGCCAGCGATTTTCTTTTCCTTCACCAGGTCAGCAATCTTGATGACCAGGCTTTCCTTGTTCAGACTGTACGGGATTTCGGTAATAACGATCTGGGTGCGACCCTTCTTGTTCTCGACGATTTCGGCAATACCACGGGTGACGATACCGCCACGACCAGTCGCGTAGGCCTGACGAATCGATTCCTTACCGTAGATAACACCGCCGGTTGGGAAGTCTGGGCCCTGGACGTGCTTTAGCAGGTCGTCGAGTGTGGCTTCGGGATTGTCAATTTGTTCGATAGTGGCATCAACTAGCTCGGTCAAGTTATGTGGTGGAATGCTGGTGGCCATACCGACGGCGATACCAATCTGCCCGTTCAATAGCAGGTTTGGCAGCTTGGCAGGCAGCACAGTTGGCTCCTGCAAACGACCATCGTAGTTGTCGCGGAAGTCGACGGTTTCTTTGTCGATATCTTCGAGGATTTCGTCGGCGACGCGCATCAGCTTAGCCTCGGTATACCGCATAGCAGCTGGTGGATCACCGTCCATACTACCAAAGTTACCTTGGCCGTTAATCAGCTGGTAGCGCATACTCCAGTCCTGAGCCATACGAACCATTGAGTCATAGATAGATGAGTCACCGTGTGGGTGGTAATCACCCATCACAGCACCCACGACAGTTGCTGACTTGCGGTGGCGTGAGCTAGAGCGCAGACCATCACGGTTCATGGTGTACAAAATGCGGCGGTGCACGGGCTTCAGACCGTCACGGACGTCTGGCAACGCACGGTCGATGATGACCGACATGGAGTAGCGCAGGTAGCTGTCTTCCATGACGTGCTCCACGGTGCGCAGCTCGACGCTGCGGGAGTGGCCAGAGTCTAGGACATCGGCAGCCTGTACGTGGTCCCGGCGGCGCTCTTCCATCGACATTTCGGGGTTCTTGGCTGGCTGGATTACTTCGTCCGGTTCAATTGCTTCATTGTTCATAGTTTCGTCGTTGTTGGTAGTGTCGTCAGCCATGATTAGATATCCAGGTCCTTTACGAATTTAGCGTTGGCTTGAATGAAGTTCTTGCGCAGTTCTACTTCGGTGCCCATGAGCTTGTTGAAAATCGCGTCAGCCTTTTCGGCGTCCTCGACTTTCACTTGCACCAGCACGCGCTTCTCGGAGTTCATAGTGGTCTCGAACAGCTGCTCGGCATCCATTTCACCCAGTCCCTTGTAGCGCTTCTGCTCGATGAAGCCGGCTTGCTTGTAGCGCTCGTCCTCTGGATTGGTCTTCAGACCTTCCTTCTTGCGCGCCTCGATGGTGGCGTCAATCACCTTCTCTAGCTCGTCTTCGTCGTAGATGAATACGCTGCTCTTGCGGCCGGCTTTGACCAGCTCAAACAGTGGTGGCTTGGCCAGGTAGACGTGACCACCATCGACAACTTCCTTCATGAATCGGAAGAAGAATGTCAGCAGCAACGTAGCAATGTGGCTACCGTCGACATCGGCATCGGTCATGATGATGATGCGGTGGTACCGTAGGCCAGAGAGGTCAAATGAATCTTCAATGCCGACACCCAGCGCCTTGATGAGGCTCAGGATTTCGTTGTTAGCCAACATCTTGTCCAAGCGCGCACGCTCGACGTTCAGCACCTTACCACGGAGTGGCAAAATAGCCTGCGTCTTTGAGTCGCGGCCGGTCTTGGCCGAACCACCAGCCGAGTCACCCTCTACGAGGTAAATTTCGGAGGCAGCTGGATCCTTCGACGAACAGTCACTGAGCTTACCCGGCAGCGATGCACCGTCCAATACGCCCTTGCGCAGGATGTTCTCGCGGGCAGCACGAGCGGCCTTGCGGGCGCGAGCGGCCAGCAGTGCTTTGCCGACGATCTTGCGCGCCACACCAGGGTGCTCTTCTAAATAATAATTAAAGTACTCGTTCATCACCTGCTCGACGTACCCACGCATTTCGGGGTTACCCAGCTTGCCCTTGGTCTGACCTTCGAACTGTGGGTCCGGTAGTTTGACCGAGATAATACAGGTCAAACCTTCACGAGTATCCTCACCCGTCAGGTTCTCTTCCTTTTCCTTTATCAGGCCGTTCTTGCGAGCATAATCGTTAATGACACGCGTCAGTGCCGCCTTAAACCCGGTCAGGTGTGTACCACCCTCTGGGTTGAGCACGTTGTTGGCAAATGTCTTGGTTAACTCGGTGTAGGCATCGGTGTACTGCAGAGCAATTTCGACGCTGCAGTCCTGGACTGGCTTCTCGACGTAGAAGATGTCTTCGTCGACGGCTTCCTTGCTGTAGTTGAGGTGCTGGACGTAACTCTGGATACCGCCCTCAAAGTAAAAGCCGTAGCGATCGCCGGTGCGTTCATCGTGGATGTTGGTGTGGATACCCTTGGTTAGGTAGGCTGCGTGGCGCAGACGATCTAGGATAGTTTCGTAGTTAAAGGTTTGGGATTCTTTGAAGATAGTGGCGTCTGGCCAGAAGCTAATCTCGGTACCAGTCAGGTCGCTCTTGCCGGTGACTTTCAAATCGCCTTGCGGCACACCGCGCTCGTAGTCTTGCTCGTGGATTTTGCCGTCACGGTGAATCTTGACGTGCAGCTTTTCGCTCAAAGCGTTTACTACACTGGAGCCCACACCGTGCAGACCACCAGAGACTTTGTAGCCACCGCCACCGAATTTACCACCGGCGTGCAGGACGGTCAGAACAGTTTCGACGGTGCTCTTGCCTGTCTTGGGGTGCAAGTCAGTTGGGATACCACGGCCGTTGTCCCAGACACGCACACCGCCATCGGCCAGCAGCGTCACTGAGACTTCGGTAGCGTGCCCGGCCAGGGCTTCGTCGATACCATTGTCGACAATTTCCCACACCAAGTGGTGCAGACCTTCGACACCAGTACCACCGATGTACATACCGGGTCGCTTACGAACCGGCTCGAGCCCTTCTAGGACCTGGATCTGATCAGATGAATATTCACCCTTTTTGTTGTCGTCTTTTGCCACGTTTTTACCCCTTTAACCCTCTATAATCTGGTACGAAGTCCTGAGCACGCTGGTAGCTAGATTCTTAAGCCCATAATCCGAGAATTACAGCGCTATAAAGTCTAAGTAATCTGCGCTCCCACTTACCCATTAATTATAGAGTACTAGGCGCCTCTATACAACTCTTTACAGCCCCTGACAGGCCCTGTGACGCTCTAGGAGGCCGCTGAATCGTCTTTTTGGACCAGGTTGCCCTGATTATCGATATCGATAGTGTCTTCGGGGTTATTGGCCTTTACAGCAGGCTTGGGCGCAATTGTGGGCGGCTGGGCAGCTCCCGTGTCGGAAGTTTCGGCCAGTTCAGCAAGCTCAGTGATGTCACGCTTCGGCTCATGGACCGGTGGCTGGATGACTTTTTCGCCGGGTGGTGCGTGCACTTCCACACCTTCCATGTCGGCATTCTTATCCATACCCAGGTTTTGGCGCAGTTCATTGGCAATCTTGGCGATCTCATCGTTCTCGTTCTCGGCACTCGAAATATTGCGAACATCTGTATTGGCCGCCTGTGCGCCTACTTCCTGGGCAGTCGCGCTGCTGTGCTCGCGCATGATCGCGTCGGCGCTCGATGGTGGCGTAGTTTGGCCGGCTGGTCGATCCTCGCCAGACTGCGACTCGGGCTCAACTCCAAATGTATCTGAACTCGTCCGGTCTGGTTGCAAGAAAGGAGTGGCATTCGGCGTCACGCGTGGCTGGGGCGCTGGTTGAGCGATCGGCGCAGTGGACACTGGCGTTGGGCTGGCAAGTGGCTGCATGGGAGCTGTAACTGGAGTTGTAGTTGGCGATGCAAAGACAGCCGGCGCCGTAGGTGCAGCTGGCGCCATTGGAGCGGCGGTAGTTGGACGCTTAGCCATCCACTCATCTAGGAAGTTACCAGTGCCCGTTGGACCAGGCGCTGGCGCAGGACGAGCAGCAGCTGGCTGGCCAAAGCCACCAGCGGCCGCTGTCGTACCCATGGTTGGCTTAGCTTCTGGCCTGGTTGCCAGGCGGGCAAAGATATCCTTCTCGACTTCGGCACGCACCCGGCCATATTTAGCAGCCGACAATTGTTTCAACGCATCGGCCAGCTTCGGATTCGGGCTACCGAGCGGTGGCAGCATAGCCATACTGAACGGTTGTGTTGGTACGCCGCCGATCAAGGTACGCACCACAGCGTTGCGGTTTGGCACTCGCAGCAGGTCGTCGGCATCAAATGTCGGCTGGAAATACTTGGTAATTGACTCGACATCGTTCTGACCGATACGGAAGCTGACGATGGTACCCATGTTACCGAATACCGCGTCACGGATTTCGGGTGTTAGCTGGGTCGTGAATTGGTTGGCCACGATAAGATTCAGGTGATACTTTCGGGCTTCCGACATGATGGTCGCAAATGAGTCGGTCGAGAAATTCTGGAACTCATCCACGTACAGGCTAAAGTCGACGCGCTCATCTTCGGGGATGTTAGCGCGGCTCATGGCAGCTGCCTGGAACTTCATCACAAAAATCATACCGAGCAGCTTGGAGTTCAGGTCACCCGTACGTCCTTTACTCAGGTTTACCAGCAAGATTTTTTTGTTATCCATGATGTCACGCAATTTGAATGCAGACTCGGTCTGACCAATTATGTTCCGCATCATTTCGTTACTCAGGAAAGCGCCAAACTTGGACACAAACCACGAGGTCACTTCACCAGCCTCGTTGGAGCGCTGCGAGGCCGGGAATTCTTTTTCCCAGAATTCCCGAACCGTATTGTCGGTGACATGCTGAAGTTTCTGCTTCAGGAAGGCTGGATCCCGGAAAAGCTTCGGAATGTCGATGAATGTACCACCGGCCGGGTCAGCCATGACAAGCAGCGCTGCGTTACGGAAGATGTGCTCATAGCGCGGCCCCATAATGCCCTGGTGGGTTGGGTCGTACAGCTTCTGCAGCATATTTAATGTTTCCTGAATCAGGAAGTCTTTCTGATCTGGATTGTCGTATTCAAACAGGTTTAGGCCAAGGGGGTGATCCATATCAGCTGGGCTGAAATAGATAACGTCTTCTGTACGCTCCTTAGGAATCATGGATAGTAGTTTCTCGGCTGTGTCACCGTGTGGATCCACAAAAGCAAAACCATCGCCATTCAGCATGTCTTGGAAAGCCAAGTTCTCTAGGAAAGTCGACTTACCGGTACCAGTCTGACCAACTGCGTACAAGTGCCGTTGGCGATCTTGCAGGGCGATACGAATCGGTTTCTTGGCACCACGAAATTCGTTGTAGCCTAGCAACAATCCGTCTTCTGGAACATTGCGCGGACCATCAACTTGCTTGGAATCTTGGCGCACGACCTGGGTAGTCGGAATGTTGCGCTGGTCCGGAAAATGGAAGAGCGTGGCAAGCTCAACTGCATTCAAAACATTGAGCTTTTTGCCAGGTCGATAGGCACGCAAATTGTAGTCTGCAACAAGCGCCACCGGATCTTTACTCGGCTCATACTTGAAGCCGTTTTTGCCCGGTGCATCGAACAATGAAAAGCTAGCAACAATGTTACTTACTAGTGCTTGTGCCCGTTGTGAAATGTTCGACGAAACTACGACTCTAATCTGTGAATCATAGCCTACGGACTGAGTCTTTTGGTCGATTGCATCCAGATTAGACTGTTCTAAATTTGACAACTCCTTCTTTTCCCCGCCGCCTTTTTTGTCTTCTGGTGGCTTCAGAAAAGCGCTTAAAAGTTGCATAAAAAGTTGGAAAGGACTGACCGATTTATCGTTGCCTTTGCGCTTGTCACTCGCGATCTTATGAGCCGATTTCCGCCATGCATGATGTGATGGTCGGAGCACGATTTGGATGGCTGCACCGTCCTCTTTTTCGAGGCTACTAAGCGCGTTCAGGACCGACTGCAGAGCATCTCGTTTGACGTCTTGGTAGGTCGCAATTGGGTAGGCGTAGTCCGCTTTTAGGGTCATCTCGCCGCCCGCTACCCCGCTCAATTTACCTACCTGGTTAAAGATATTGTGCTCGGTCACCTCTTCAAGCCGTGCGGCTGGGTAGGCGCTAACAATTGCCTGCTTGATGACTTCCTGAAGTGATACCGGTACGGCCACATAGAAGTTCACGAAACCACCGGTTGCCACGATCTCAAAGGCAAAATGACGCTGGCCGTTAAACTTAGCCTTGAAACCCCGCTGATAGGTACTGCCGATAATGTTATAGATCGTCTGGGCCCGCGAAATCGTTTCGTCGACAACGTCACGGGTATCGCGTCCACCTACCTCTGTATCATCACTTGGTGGTGGCAGGTGTATCAGCATAGGCACCATCTTGAGACCGCGCTCAAACAGCTTTGCCTCACGCGTGTTCCTCCGAACCTGCATGAACACCGCCGCACCAATCAGTGCAACGGCTGCCAGGAAAATAGTAAGCCCAAAGAGTATGCCCAACATGTCCCTACTCGCCCAGCTTTATCTCTTTGTTATAGCGCTTCATCATATAGTCGGCTCGAAGTGCTGCCAACTGTCTTGCCTGCTCATGTGGGTCAGTCTGAGTACTGCCTACAATCTGTTTCAACTTGGCAATCCACTCCGGCTCAATACGATCCCCATCGGCAGCTACCGCTGGCGTGTTGCCAGCTTGTAGTGATGGAGCCGCTGGTGGTGCGACCATTGGAGTAGGCTGCTGAGCAGGCCCCGGCACAGGCAGGCTCGCACCGTTCCCAGAAGTGTTCGTAGTATCCGGATTCATTACAGTCCATTATAGCGTAGGAACGGAGCAGATAGCGAGTTTATGATTGTTTCTTGAGCATGTATGAAAAATACAGCGAAAGCACAAGTACCAGAGGTATTACGGCTAGCACATCTTTAGTCGTTAACTGACCGATGGACTGCATCGCAATCAGTAGTGCCAGCACCAGTGTCGTCGCCAAAGCCATGCGCCGTTTCGTATGCGCACTAAACGGTATAATTCTCTCGCCAAGCGCCAGGAAGAAGTCGATAAGCATATAGATAGTGATAATCAGGAGTATGAACCCGACTACAATGACGATCGCATAGGCGTTCACGGGGTTCACGAGACTAAAAAATAGTGCATCGATCACGAACAGAGCTACGAGTTGTATCAGTTTTCGCTTGGCGTGCGGCTTGAGCTTCATACTGCCTACAAGTGTAACTGCTTACCCTTTCCAGACAAAACAAAAACACCGCATGCAGAGGCATACGGTGCGCTCATCGGTGATGAGTTTTATGATACTTGGCTTCAGGGTGATGGAAGCCATATGGAAGGTGCGACGCTGTCCGAATGGGTTTGGACCCCATACGAGAAGCAAAATGGGTGCTGTGGCGACATATCCGCTTATACAAATAGACTATTGAAGCGCATGTCGCCAACAGCGATGACTGA
The DNA here is from genome assembly GCA_035564115.1 of Candidatus Microsaccharimonas sp. Lineage (GTDB taxonomy): Bacteria > Patescibacteriota > Saccharimonadia > Saccharimonadales > UBA4665 > JACMPA01. The sequence goes on from DATMTN010000021.1 coordinate 12,533, forward strand.
CCGCTCTTATCAGCTTTAGGCTGAAAAAGAGCGTTATGGGCTCTATATAAGCTCTTTTGAGATAAATCTCATCTGGAGTGTTTTATATAGAGCCGTAGAAAGTTAAAGCTCCGAGACGTAAAAGCTTTAACATTTCCCAAATTGTAAGTACGTTTTTATTTTTGTAACTTACAGGCTCAATACTAGCACGCCGGAGCGTTTTTGTCAATCCGCTAGCGCTTAGCTTACAACGATTTTCCGGTAAATTACCTCTGTTAATTTTCATACTCTGAGCTACGATTGGCCGTTGAGCGAGCCTGGCTTGGCTACTGCCGACAGCTACAGTCGGACATCGGCTTTGGCCCGAGATCAAGTTGCATAGAAGCTGGCGTGAAGCGATTTTGACATGCCGAAGGCCGACCAACGGGAGTCGTCAAAATCGTAGCCGGCTTACTTGCGGCTTGGCCCGGCGCCAAAACGCAGTCCGAGAGCTTTTGGTTCTTTTGGCGGCCGAAAAGAACATGATAAGAATTAGTGACTCAGCAACGAACCAGTCAGCCCAATCCACATGTGCGTAAGCTGCGCATAAGCCCAATTAATGTAGACAACAGTTACCTAAACCTATAGCATTTTCAGCCCCCGTTATACCCTGCTCCGAACACCCAAATCTGAAGGTCAAAAGTTATGCACAGCTTTCTATAAAAAATCACAATTTTCTTGTTGACAGTACATAAGCGTAACAGCTATATTACCTGTAGCACTGAATACAAAAAGTGCTCAAAAACAAAAAGCTACAAAAAAGAAACGACGACTTCTCGCAAGTCGTCGTTCCACAGAAAACAGGGGTCACAGCCCCACAAAAACCCAAAATCAAAACGATAAAAGGAACCTTAGCATCTCGCAAGCTAAGGTTCTTTTTTAATTCCTGGAAATTTAAAGTGCTGCTGCTTTCATCTTGGGCACCGTGGGTGTACAGTTCGGGATTATGAGTGCGCACGGTATGGCGAATGGGTCCAAAGTCCAGAGCATTATTAGCCTGGCTAGTGACGGTATTATCGCCGATATCGAATGTCATCTGTCTAATAGCCTGCCAGGCATCGTCATTGTTGGCTTCGCCAACAAAGCTGTCGACGAAGCCAAAGAGCGTATCAGGGGTGCTTTTGCTAATTCACACCTGCAGTTACCCCGTAAACGGATCACAATTAACCTGGCGCCAGCTGATGTGCCAAAAGATGGTAGCTCGTTCGATCTAGCTATTGCAGCCGCAATTTTGGCTGCTGGTGGTCAGATAAAACACCGATTTACCTCTAGTGAAGCCTTGCTGGGAGAGCTTGGGCTAGACGGCAGTGTCCGCCCTGTCCGAGGTATCATCGGTAAACTCCTGGCGGGCCGCGCTCGTGGCATCACTACCTTCTACATACCAAAGGCAAATTTAGAGCAGGCACAGCTAGTTCCGGGCATTACGCTCTTCCCTGTTAGCGAACTAGCCGGATTGTACCAGTATCTCTGTAATTTAGTGAGTACTAAACCTATTCAAACTGGCGAGGGCATATATAGTCCCGAACAAGCAAATCCGCATGAACGCGGGGCAGCCGACAGTGTACTACTGGGCGACATTATCGGCCAGGCTCATGCCAAGCGAGCCCTCGAAATCGCCGCCGCTGGGGGCCACAATGTGTTCTTTAGCGGGCCGCCGGGCACCGGTAAGAGCATGTTAGCCAAAGCGTTACCTAATCTGTTGCCAGCCCTGAATCACGAGGAAATGTTAGAAGTTACCCATCTCCACAGTCTGGCCAGCCACGAATACGACCGTATTATCGCTGAGCGGCCATTCCGCTCACCACATCACAGTGCTACCCACGTCGCCATTATCGGTGGAGGTCAAAATCTCCGGCCTGGCGAAATCAGCCTGAGCCACCGCGGCGTACTGTTCTTCGACGAGCTACCAGAGTTTGGCCGCCAAACACTTGAGGCATTACGCCAACCGCTGGAAGACCGGGTCATATCAGTCGCTCGCGCTAAGGACACTGCCGAATACCCAGCCAGCTTTATACTTATCGCCACTGCCAACCCATGTCCATGCGGCTACTACGGCACCACCAAGGCTTGCCGGTGTCTGCCCGGCCAGATCCAGCGCTACCAGCAGAAGGTTTCCGGACCCATCCTGGACCGCATCGACCTCTATGCCGAAGTGAGCGAGATCGACCATGCCAAACTCCTGGCCAAGAAGACGGACATCGAGGAGCATCGCGCCGCCGAAAGTCGTGTCGCAAAAGCACGAGCCCTGCAGGCCAAGCGCTACGGCAACCAGCAGAAATTAAATAAAGAAATGAGTAACGCCGACATTAAACAGCTTGCTAACCTAACCCCCGAAGCCAAAGACCTCCTGGATCTAGCTGCCGAGCGCATGGAGCTCAGTGCCCGCGCCTACATGCGCAGCGTCAAAGTCGCTCGCACCATTGCCGACCTGGAGAATTCCGATACTATCGAACCCGCCCACATATCCGAAGCCCTCCAGTACCGCAGCCAACAAAAAGCTACACTTTAGATTTCGAGCTTAATTGGCTCGTCGCCGAATGCGTCGTGATAAGCCGAAAGCCCGGCCAACAGATTAGCCTGGCCCCATAGGAGGCCCAGGTGGTCATTTGGCACCCATTGGCCCTTTTCCAGGAAGAATAGCTCTGGTAGACGCCAAACCACCGTACCATCAGATTTCGGGTGTTCGATAATGGCATCGAGCGAACGGGCCATGAATTTCTTGGCCTGCGCGGCATCTTCGGGGCTACCGGTAACCTGGTACTGCTTGGAATAGTAGGCGGCGACCATTGGGTCAAAAATGGTCCACTGAGCTTCGCCACCCGGAAAGGTATAGCTGTCACGGCGAGCCATGTCCTCGGGCTGACTGAAGTCGGCCGCTCGATCACCAACGAGGAAGTGCTCGCGGTAGTCGGGGCCCCAATAGCTATCACCGTTGTAGCGCCGGAAGCCATGCTCGCCCATTAGGTACTGCTGGGCATCTTGGATGACGCGAGCTGCCATCTCCGGATCTAAAATATTTTGTGGTTGGACCAAAAATATGAGAGCCGAATCATGATCACGCTCCACACCTGGTGTCAGCGATTCGTTTGGCAGAATTGTCCCTAGTGCTTCTCGGCCTTTTCCGATAAGCTGCTGCACCAGCTGCTTGTCTTGCACCAACTCCTCAACAGCCGTCAGTCCAGAGACAGCCGTACCAATGCTGGAGGCATTCACCTTCTTCAGCTCTTCCCAGTGGCCACTGTCGGCATCCTGCCAATACTCGACCTTGTCCAGATAGCGTACTACATCCTCGATGGTCGCGAGGTCCTCGTCATTCGGGCTGCATACATCCGCCTTGGCAGCCGTGCCGATAAAAAGTAAGCCGTAGCCAAGGGCATCGTTCTGGGCATTGGCCCATTCATTGAGCGGCTCGGAGTCCTGACCTGTAAAGCGAATCGGTGGTCGCAAGTTGTCATGCTGGGCGATATCACCCGCAGCGATAGCCTCCTTGAGGTTTGGACGAATCGAATTTAGGCAGCGTAAAATCCCGCTCGCTGCCCTGCCCGCCAGTTCATTGTCGCCCACCTTGAGTAGTTGCAGACCAATACACGCGCTGTCTCGGAGCCAAGCATTAGCCATCCCCGTCTCGTCAGTCTCAAGATTATCAAAGTTGGCCGCCGGGAATAATCCACTCCTCAGTTGCGGGAAAGCTACGCAGTCATTTTGCCGCAGCAGTTCCACTGCCTCACCGGCAGTTATGCCGTTTTGTAGATGCTCTGACAGAGGTCGATTAACTACATCCATGGCCTCAACTCCTTCAGTTATTACTGCACTATTGTTTATTTCTTCGTTCATAATCCGTAGTATGACAGGTTGAAAGGCGTAAGCAATATGTAGGGGCTTTGCTTGTCAGAACCACAACTGTTTGACCTCTGTTGCCGTATCTGTTACAATTGGAGAACTAAAAAGAATAACGTAAGGACAACGGACATCAGCAAATTTACCCGCCTGAATGAACAGATTCGGGCACCTCAGTTGCGAGTGATTGACGACGAAGGCAAACAACTTGGCGTCATGTCGCGGAATGAGGCACTACAGATGGCGAAAGACAGTGAATTGGACTTGGTGGAGATTTCACCAGACGCCAATCCACCGGTGGCAAAGATCGTTGACTGGGGCAAGTTCAATTACCAGAAGACTAAGCAGGCCAACAAGAACAAGAAGATGGCCAAGGCTCTGGAAATGAAGCAAATGCGCTTCGGCCTCAAGATCGGTGACCACGACCTCGACATCAAAATGGGTAAAGTGCGCAAGTTCCTGGAAGCTGGCCACAAGGTAAAGATCACCATCTTCTACCGCGGACGCGAGCTCGCTCACAAGGAAATCGGCTTCAAACTAGCCGACCGTGTGATCCAGGATATTTTCGGCGACAGCATCGTGGTTGATCAAAACCCACAGTTCGCCGGTAAGCAGCTGAACTTCGTTATCCGCCAGAATCCAAAGGCGCCAAAGGTTGCAAAACCAGAGGTCGCAGCAGAATCTGAGCCAGCTGAGCAAGGCGCCAGTGTCCGAATCGTTAAGGCAAAACCCGTAAAAGCAGATTCTGCACCAGCAGAGAAAGAAGATAAGGAGAAAGCAAATGCCAAAGCTGAAGACGCATAGCGGTACCAAAGACCGCGTCAAGCTGACCAAGAACGGCAAAGTCCGTGTTGGTAGCCCAAACAAGAACCACTTTTTGTCAAAGAAGAGTGGTGGTCGCAAGCGTTCATTGAACGGCTTGAGCACTCTTACTGGCAAGAACAGTAAGAACATGAAACTTAAGCTCGGCGCTTAAGTTCACCTATTCCTGGTACAAACCAGGCTAGCAAGGTGCGAGTATAGGTCTTCATCCACCTAGCCGCCCACTACACTAACTAACCTATAAGGAGTTAAAGAGATGAGAGTTAAACGAGGTGTTCCTGGACACGCCAAGCACGTAAAAATCCGTAAGGCTACTAAGGGCTTTAGCCACCCAAACCGAGCATCAGTTAAGCGCGGTCGACAGGCAGTCGTAAAATCTATGCAGTTCGCAACCCGCGACCGCAAGAACCGCAAGCGAACCTTCCGCGAACTGTGGAATGCCCGCATTAACGCAGCAGCTCGCCTAAACGGCACCACCTACAGCAAGCTGATTTCAGGCCTAAAGACCGCTAACATCACCATCGACCGCAAGGTCCTGGCTGAACTAGCTGTCAACGAGCCAGCCGCATTTACTGCAGTCGTCAAAGCAGCTGCCAAGAAGTAACTTTCTCCGAAGTATCTTCAAAAAAAGACCTCCGAAATTGGAGGTCTTTTTGATTGGCTGGACTATCTGTAAGCCGGGTTCTGTACGTGTTGCCACGTGCTAACCATCTATCTAGATTCGTGATTGCTCACGGATTCGAGCGGATCTTGTGATGAAGCCCCAGGCGGGTACCTAGTTGGGACATATCTCCTTGCAGCTGGTAGGGTTTACCGTCTTCCAGTGTCACCACTGGTCGATGCAGGCTCTTACCCTGCTCTTTTCACCTTTACCCATCCGAAGATAGGAAGTATTGTTTCTGTGGCACTTTCCCTAGGGTGGCCCCCGGTCGCCGTTAGCGACTACCATTCCCTGTGCTGCCCGGACTTTCCTCGTGGTAAACCACGCGGTTAGCCAATAATCCAGCCGTGATATATTATACCACTTATGTCAATTTCTAGGCTAGTGCTTATTTAACTTCGGAGATGTTCAGCTCGTCGTCGAGTGCACGGTTTACAGCGGCATCCGCAAGCTTGTTTAGTTCACGTGGCACATGGCTAAAATCGACATGCTTGAAGTTGGGCAGCAGCTGTTTGATCGCATCATGAATCGGCCACAGATCACGGTTTTTGACCTTGAAGATACCTTTCATCTGGTTTACGACCAGCAGGCTGTCCATATAGACATCGACCTCACTCGCACCCATCTTCAGACACTCTTCGAGTGCCAGCTTGAGTGCCGTATACTCGGCAACGTTGTTTGTTGTGATACCCAAGTAGACACCTTTGTCCACCAACACGCTGTCTTCCATATCTAGAACCACAAAACCACTGGCCGATGGCCCAGGATTACCACGCGAACCACCATCAGCAAATATCTTTACTCGGCTCATGTGCTGCACGCCACCTTCAAGCGGCGGTGGCGTAACTACACCCTGTACGAGTGCATCAATCGCCTCGGCCATCCGATGGTCCTTGTCAGTTATATTACCCTCGGCATCATGGGTGATGAGCCATATCTGTACCACGCTCCACTCGTTTTCCCAGCGGGGGTGGTGGTGATATTCCTCGGCCAGAGCAGCAACTCGAACCATAAAGTCCCAAGCTTCCCGGAAGTCGTGAAAGTTAAACTGTTTGTAGAGTCCGTGCGAAGTTTCTTGCCAGTCTGTGTTTTGTGTCATGCACTCATCTTATCACGAGCGCTAAATGGTGTGGGTGCGGCGGCCCATAAAGTGGGCTACGGCTAGTACAATTGCGGTGACGAGCAAAAAGTTTACAAAGCCACCGGCGATGTGCGCAAGTAATGCGACCAGCCACAATATGACAATGAGGGTTGCGAGTACCAAAAGCATAGTTTCCTCCTGTGCTTACCCCTCTATCATATTCCTACCCCTGTTATGTTGCAGTAAGATTTCATATCAAACGAAACGCTTGCTCCAATAATAACAGGCCCTTCGGGCCTGTTGTCTATCATATTGGTCGGGGTGACAGGACTATCGCGCGCCGATGGCGCACTCCTCCGTGCGATGCTCGACAAAAACATGCGAGCAGGTTTTGTCTGCGCTTCTCCTCCGCGACCCTGCACACAACCTGTTGCGCCGGCCACACTCAACCAAGCAAAAAGCCCGGATTACCGGGCCCTTTGCTTGGTCGGGGTGACAGGACTTGAACCTGCGACCTCACGGCCCCCAGCCGTACGCGCTACCAACTGCGCCACACCCCGAGATATCTCGGATATAACAGAGATAGTATAGCGGGAATGGGTGCACTTGACTAACTAAAAAGCCCCGGATACCGGAGCTTTTTAGTTTGAGACGTATCTGCCAAGTTGGCTACATGGATTCTATTTCTTTCTTGCCTTGTTCCTTGGCCTTCTCGAGCTGCTGTTTCAGCTCTTCTTTCTTCTTCATCTTTTGGATCTCTTTGTCGGTAGTCTGACCCATTTCATCCATCTTATCCATAGAAAAATCCTCCGGTTATATTGCTAGCTTTACTATGCTAGCAGGCCTGCACTGGAGGAGCTGTCACAAATTTTACTGTTCTACGAAAGCAATCAGGGTTGACCGGGCGCCGACGTGATCACCTGAAGCAAGTCCAGGTGGGTGTCCAACAGATACAGACCACGGTCTGCACCATCAGGACTCCCTAATGATTAGTATTCAGATAATCATTTGTCGGCATTGAGGTCTGCACCACCCGGCCACCTTCTAGTATACCGTTATGGCAGGATGCTGAGAACGGCGTTGTTTAGATTACCAAGGATTCCACCCAGACCGCCCATTAGCACTAACGCAAACACAATGATTATGCCATAGGGCTCAATCATATCGAACAAATTACGAACACTATTTGGGGCAAAAGCATATAGTACGCGTGAACCATCAAGTGGCGGAATCGGAATCAGGTTAAATACAAAGACTGCAACGTTCAGCACCACAAAGGTCGACAAAAATGTTTCGGCAAATGAACCAACTGGTACTAGATGTATTAAAAACGCACCGATGAATGCCAGCACCAAGTTCGACAGCGGCCCAGCCGCCGAAATCATGGCCGAGCCGTATTCATCAAACTTCACACGAGCTGGATTAAACGGCACTGGCTTAGCCGCCAAAATTGGTACACCGAAGATGAGAATGGTAATAATCGGCAGAATCACCGTCGTGAATGGATCGATATGATCGAATGGGTTAAAACTGATTCGGCCCGCATCGGAAGCCGTATCGTCGCCCAGCAGATGTCCCACATACGCATGCATGAATTCGTGCACAGTTAGCGAAATGACAATTGAGATAATAACGCAGACGATGTACGTAAAGGTCAGGTTGGTATTCATGTGTATATAGTATACCTTACTTGCCCCAGAGGACGGTTGACTCTTCTCTGTTATTTCGCTATAATACCCAGTCGAATTCATTATAAATTGTAAGGATTAATGATATGCAGATTTGCGACATCACCGGTAAGGGCAAGCAGTACGGCAGCAATGTCAGTTTCTCGCAGCGCCACACCAAGAAGGTCTGGAAGCCAAACCTCCAGAACAAGACTATTATTGTCGATGGCAAGAAGGTCAAGTTGAAGGTTTCTACCCAGGCTCTGCGCACCCTCAAGAAAAAGGGTCTCATCGGCGCCGAAGTTACTGCTAAGTAAACTTCCGTTCACCCAAATTAACACCGCCCCTCAGGACGGTTTTTTAATACCCTTGCCCTAAACTAGCTCTTCTCGAGTACCACAAGCTGCATAGTGTCACCGAAATCGCTTGGCTTAAGCTTCAGTTTCGCTACACGCTCCTTGGGCTCCATAGACATTTCCCTAATGGCAATGTCGAGTTCTTGCTGTGGCATTGGGAAATTCAAGGCTTTGTCGGCATAGTGGACCGGTATAACCATCTTTGGCTCAACTTCCTTGATAACCTTCAGCGCGCCGATTGGGTCGAGTGTGAGCCCGTTACCACCAACCGGTACAACCAGTACATCAACTTTGCCGAGGGCTTCCAGTTGCGCTTCGCTGACGTTCGGATCGATGTTGCCCGCAAACAACACGTGCATGTCACCAGCAGTCACCTTGAACATCGTCGCGTTCTTGGTCCCCTTCTCATCCACGTGAGCCTGGGCAGCCACGCCGTGCACCGAGACATCACCAACTTCATATTCACCAGGAGCGTCTACCAGGAGTTTCACCTCTGTCTTGACAGTATCGTGTGTACCGCTAAACAGGGCCAAATCCCCTGCCCGCAGCACTGACTTACTACCGTACGCAGCCGGCACATCGTCAATCACAACCCGCGTGCCCTTATACGTCAGCACCACACAGTTTGCACCATAAAATTGCAGATCCATCTCTCCTCCTTTAGCTCAACAGGTTTTCTGTATCTATTACGACTTGTTTCTTGGCTTCAATAACACCAGCAAGGAACCGGTCCTTGATCTGAAGACGGTATTTGAAATCATCGAGTGTCATCATCGTGTAGCGCAGTTCTTTGCCCTCTTTCTCTTCGAGCTCAGCAATGAACTTATCAAGCGCGTTCGTATTAATATTGCCCACAATTAGCAAATCAATACCCGCCCGCTCGTCACGGGTGAACTGACCGGTGTAGACGACCAGCTCAACCTTGCCGAGGGCTTTGTACTCGTCATCAATCTGGCCCGGTTCGTCGGTCTTGGTGGCTGTCTTAGCGCGCTTCTTCTTCACGCCACCGCCAAAGATCTCTGTCAGCGGCTCGAAGTACTCGTATTTCTGGTTCACTTCGTAGTAGAGCTTGTTTTCGGTGTTTTCGGAAATGATAATGCCTACGTTGAGCAAGTTAGAGAGCTCGCGGCGTACTGAATTTATCTGCTCGTCGATTTTACGAGTAATTTCGCGCACGTAAAATGAGCGATTCGGATTGCTATAAAACAGCTGGAGGAGCTTAACCCTCGTCTTTGACCCAAACAATTGTTCAACCATGTTTCCAGTATAGCAGACAGTTGTTCGGCTAGATGGAATCTTTATTCAAAAGTGTTGTGGCTAAATCTACAGCGTTGGTCAACTTATCTTCGGTAGTTAGCCAATGAATACTAGAGTTACGCTTAAACCAGGTGCGCTGACGCTTCGCTAAATCCATACTGGCTTTGATGATTTTTGCCCGAGTTTCCTCGAGTGTTTGAGTGCCTGCAAAATAGTCTTTCCATTGCCAGTAGCCAATGCCTTTCATGGGCTCAGCGTCCCAGCCATAGTCGGCGACCAGGCCGCGAACTTCGTTCTCCAGACCAGCCAGCAGCATAGCATCAACCCGTAGTTCGACACGCTCCCGAAGCTCCTCACGCGGAGTGCTCAGTCCCATTATCAGCGTGTTTTCGCGTAGTGGTTTACGTGCCGGCAAACGTCCTTCACTCTCTATCAGCCGGATGACTCGACGCTTATTACGAGTATCGATATCTTGCGTCAGCAAGCCTTGAGCTTCGGCCTTTGCCAACAACTCATCCAGGCTCAGCCCATTCAGCTCTTCCCGCATCCCTTCCGGTGGCTTCTCTAGGAACTGGTAATGATAGATAACGCTGTCGATATACAGCCCGGTACCGCCCACCAAAATCGGCACCTTGCCCCGTCGAACAATGGCATTAATGGCAGCAAACGCCAGCTGCTGGAAGATCACCGCGTTGAAGCCACCTCTGGGATCAGCCACGTCCAGCAGATGATGTGGTACGAGTAACCGCTCCCGATTACTCGGCTTGGCAGTACCTATATCGAAACCTTTGTACACCGTCCAGCTGTCCGCACAGATAATTTCGCCATCGAACTGTCGGGCTAATTCCACGGCTAGTGCTGATTTCCCCGAACCCGTTTCACCAACGATGACGATAAGTGGCGGCATTAGAATAACTCCCGTTGTGCCGGTTCCATGTCTTCTGGCCACCATAGTAATTCGCCCACTTTCACCTGGTAGTCACCAGAAACTTCGTAGCCCTCAGCAACCAGTGCGGCTTTATGCCCTTGCCAACCCCCAGGATAGCCCGAAGCGAGCCCGCCCTGTTTGTTTACGACTCGCTGCCACGGCAATGCCGGATCGCCAAAGTGGGCGATACCACCGACAATCCGGGCCGCCCGGGCGTTGCCGCACAGTGCTGCCAACTGGCCATACGTCATCACCCTGCCCTGTGGTATCTGCGCCACGAGCGCCTCTACTCGTGCGCGAAAGTTAGGATCGGATTCCATCAAAGTACTCCTGAACTTGCGACCAATTCGAACACCGCGTTACATTGCTCGGCAGCTTACTATCGCGATGCGTAGCCCTATCGCCAAACAGTATGACGTTTAGCCCTGCCTCCGCCGAACCTATGCAATGTTTGAGCTGGTCATCTATCAGATATTCAGCGCCCATTTCCACCAGCAGGTCAGCCTTGGTCAGTAAGTGCCGATCTTCATGCAAGGTGTCGAAAAAGCCAGTGAACCTAACTTCGTCAAACACGCCAGGAAAATGTTGGTCTAGCCAGGTAAGAGTTTCCTGGCGTAACCTGTCGCGCCGCGAAGTTAATATAACCAGCCGATAGTGCTTTTTGAGATGTTCGAGCACGTCGCGGCCGCCTTCGATGAGTGGATAGCTGCTCACATTACCGGGCTCGTGTATCAGTTCGGCACGTCGCTCAACTTCCTCCAGATCGACAGCCCACAAATCACCCCAATGCTCAGTGTATTCTTCGCGTGTGAGATTGTGGCCAAAATGCTTGTTGCTGAATTCGATAATAAACTCGGTCTCAGCCGCTAATACATCGTCGATATCGACTGCAATCGTCTGCTTTTTCATGACTATTACAGAGAAGTCTTACTCACTCGACTTTTGGCTTCGTTAGCAATCGTGCCTAGTAGCTCGTCGACGGTATAGCTCTTTCCTGATTCGCTCACCGCGAGGTCAGTACGAATACGAGGCGTGATTTCACCGCCGCCGATTTCTTTCTCGCCAATGACGACAGTGTATGGCACTTTCCACATCTCGGCAGCCCGGATCTTCTTGCCAACCGATTCGTTGGAGTTGTCGACGGTCACACGCAGACCCATATCCCTAGCCTGGCGCTCCAGCTTCGAGGCAAACTCAACCGTCGCCGTTTCCTGGTTAACAGAGATGATCCGTAGCTGTTCTGGAGCAACCCAGACCGGGAACTTGCCGGCCGTGTGCTCGATATACACCGATAGGAAACGCTCAATTGAACCTAGCAGCGCACAGTGAATCATCACTGGCCGCTGAATTGAACCATCTTCGGCAGCATACTCCAGGCCAAAACGTTCTGGCATCACAAAATCCAACTGTACTGTCGACAGCTGGTGTTCACGGCCCAGGGCATCAGCCACCATAAAGTCGATCTTTGGTCCGTAAAAAGCTGCTTCGCCCGCTTGCTCGAAATACTCAAGGTTGTTGGCAATCACGGCGTTCTTGAGCTGCTCCTGGGCAGTCGCCCATAGCTCTGGTGAGCCCAGGTAGGCATCAGAATCATCTCGGTATGATAGACGGACGCGCAAGGTCATACCCACTGTGGCGTACAGCTCATTCGCCGCCGCCAACAGGTCATTGATCTGCGACTCTATCTGGTCAGAGCGCACAAAGGCATGCGAATCATCCTGGGTTGCCGAGCGCACCCGGTTCAGGCCGCCCAGCTCACCGCTCTTCTCATCACGGTAAATCGTCGTGGTCTCCAGATAACGAATTGGCAAATCACGGTAGCTGCGTGGGCGTGAGGCATAAATCCGGGTGTGGTGCGGGCAGTTCATGGGCTTCATCACCAGTGTGTCGCTGGTCTCCTGGCTCTGTACCAGGAAGAGCTCGTCACCAAACTTGGCCCAGTGACCGCTGGCCTCGTACAAGTCTTTCTTGGTGACGTGCGGAATCCACACCTTCTCGAAGCCGGTGCGCTGACGCAGCTGGTTCGAGAAGGTTGCCAACTCCTCGCGCAGGACCGTACCACGGGGTGTAAACATTGGCAGACCAATGCCTACCATGTCAGAGGTCAGATACAAGTCATACTCCACACCAAGCTTGCGGTGATCGCGCTTCCTAGCCTCCTCCAGCATGTCCAGGTGCTGACGCAGCTCCTTCGGCGTTGCGAAGGCCACCCCGTAAATACGCTGCATCTGGGCATTCTTCTCGTTGCCGCGCCAGTAGGCGCCAGCGACGCGCATCAGCTTGAAGGCGCCAACCTTGCCGGTCGACTCCACATGCGGCCCCCGACAGAGGTCCACAAAGTCACCGTTGCGATAGAACGATACGTTCTCCAGGGCTGCGTCACCCTCGGCAATCGTACCCAGCTCAGCCGCGTCCAAGTCCTTGGCAACTGTCGTGCCAGCGCGCTTCAGGTCATTCAGCAGTTCTGCTTTATATGGCTGGCCAGCTTCCTGAGCCCAGGCAATTGCCTCGTCCACGGGCTTCTCAAATCGCTCAAAAGGTGCATTATCGGCGATGACCGCTTTCATTTCGGCCTCAATCTTTGCAAAATCGTCCTCGGAGATCTTCGTGTCAGGTCCCAAGTCGACATCATAGTAAAACCCGTTCTCTACCACTGGGCCAATGCCAAATTTCACTCCTGGCCACAGCCGCCCGATGGCGGTCGCCATAATATGTGCCAGGCTGTGGCGCATCGCATATAGTTGGTCTTGGGTCTGGTCGGCCATAGTTTTCTCCTTAAGACAATTAAAAAGACGCGCCTGCTTCAGTAATCTCGCATGATACTTAAGCTGATTGGCGCGTCTCGGGCCCATTACAGGCTGTTCCACCGAAACATTTCACTCTTCTGGACCACGTTCTCGCACGTATCCGGCCTGCCGGCGAGGCTCCACAGTTCGTTACGCTGTATCAACACCTGTGGACCACTATAGCACTACCTTAAACGAAATGCCACCTACCCCTGTTGAATCAACAAAAAACGGTTGGCTTATCTCGCAATGTAAGCCAACCGTTTTCCCGTTTGTGTGGTGCCTGAAGCACTACCCAAAACTCACCTGTACAAACTATCTTAGCATACTAGCCATATCGTGCTAGTACTTTCTTATCGCAATTTGTACAACATACCTGTGGACAGTTTTCACGCAATCTATACCCTATATGGTATAGGCCAAAATCCCCTC
>DATMTN010000022.1:0-22408 GCA_035564115.1 Candidatus Microsaccharimonas sp.
GTTAGGCATGAGCTTTTTCATCTTAGGCCTCATTATTGCCTAAGTAGTTAGATATGTCTAGAACAGCCCGTGTTTCTTCGGTGGAGTTTTGAAGTTTTCGAGCAACTCTTTTTGCTGTTTGCTCAGTTTTGTCGGTGTGTCCACCACGAGCGTGACGATATGTGCACCCCGGGTGCTGCCCTTCAGATGCGGTACGCCATGGCCGGAGAGCTTGAAGTCCGAACCAGACTGCGTGCCGGCTGGTACCTTCATGACAACTGGGCCGTCAACCGTGTCGACTTCTATCTCAGTGCCCAGGGCAGCGTCAACCATGTCGATATGCTCTTCGCTTAGGATCAGATCTCCCTCACGCGTGAAGCGCTTGTGCGGTTTAACCCGGATGTTGACGTACAGGTCACCCTTTGGCCCGTTAGCGATAGCTTCACCGTGCTCACGCAGACGAATTGTCGCGCCGTCATCCACTCCAGCTGGGATCTTTAGATTGATGTGCTGGCTCTTGGCCTGAGTGCCCTTGCCGTGGCAGACACTACAGACTTTCTCTGGTATCTTGCCAGTACCATGACACTTCGGACAGACAGCAGCCTGTTGGATGTTGCCGAATACCGTGCGAGCAACCGTCACCACTTGGCCCTGTCCCTGACAGGTATCACACGTCTTGAGCTCATAGCCCGGCTCTACAGTAGTGCCTTTACAATGTTCGCAGGTGTCCTCAATATTCAGGTGTAGCTCTTGCTCGGTACCAAATACAGCTTGCTCGAAACTGATGTCGACCCGCGCCTCGACATCACGACCACGGGCCGCCCGTTGTTGACCGCCACCACCACCACCAAAGAAGCTACTAAAGATATCACCGAGGCCCAGATCGCCAAAGTCGAAACTTTGCCCCTGACCAAAGCCACCACCAAAGCCGTTAAAGCCCTCGAAACCACCGTTACCGCCAACACCGGCATGACCAAACTGGTCGTAGCGCTTACGTTTGTCGGCATCCTTTAGCACTTCGTAGGCTTCGTTTAACTCTTTGAACTTAGTTTCGTCACCACCGCGATCCGGGTGATGCTCAATAGCCGCTCGGCGGAACGCCTTTTTTATCTCGTCCGCTGAGGCGTCCTTTTTGACGCCAAGTACATCATAATAATCACGTTTCTCTGCCATATCTGATCTATATTTTAGCACTCTCGGGCTTCAAGTGCTAGGCCACTCGGAATGTATCGAGATGAACTATGTCTTCAGTATGTTCGAGATCCTCGGCGTGCATACGGGTAAATTCCTCCCGCAGACTATGAAGCGCAAAACCGAGTGAATCCAGGCTAGCTGGACAGTGCTCGAGATCCTCTGCCTGTATTTGCTGGAGGTCACGAAGAGGTCCAGGCTGGCGTAATGTGTGATATGTCAGTCCAAAATCTTTTGATAGTTCCAGCTGAATGCTATCGGTATTTGCCAGCATACCTATTCGGACCACATACTCCATGATTGCTTCACCGGTCTTATTGGGTCGACTGCCCACATACATCCCCCAGAGTATGCCTGCACTCTCTGTTGAACAAAGTGTAAAAACTTCACCTGCATAGCCGGCTTTTACTTCCGCAGGTAGACGATCCGCAATAAATTGAAAGTCCGAGTTAAGCTCTCTGGCTGTGTGTTCCGCAGGGGTTTCTGTTTCGTGAACAGCGACACTGCTCATAGTACTTGTTACTGTACGCTTTGCGTTAAAAAGCGCAAGCGTTTTACGTATCAATTTGTGGACGAAGCGGATAGCAGCCACTGGCACCGCGAGCCAGCTGCTCCCGGACGATTTCGTAATCTTCCTGGTTGGGTAGCTGCAGGCCCGATTGTTCGATAAACTTTCGGCCTCGTGGTGTATCCCACGGTAGGTCGGCAGGTACGCCAGCATGACTAACCATCGTCTCAACCGGCACAACATCTAATCTTTCATGGCCAGGTCGCAGGTCAAGGTCATAGATCCGGACCACGGCCCGTCGTCCAATATCGGCAGTTGAGTACAGGGTCAATCTCGACGTCACGACAGATTTAAAAAACAAGCTCCTCAATCTATAGTCGTACTGTGCGGCATCGGCATCCTGGTACCGTCCCACATAGTCAGCTTCCCATCTACTCCTTCTCTGAGCCATGACCACCCATGGCATCATCAGGCAATGAGGATTTTTTGCCAGGATTGCTTCACGTTGTCGCAGCTCATCCCAGTTAATGCTCGGCTGCTCGTTGCGAAGTGATCGCTCACTCCCCATAACGGCCAGACCCCCATTGATACTGTGTTTCCCTATCGAACTCTTGCATGCGTAGGTCAACGGCCGTGTCAACCTCAGCCTCTGTTAGACCATGACGAAGCATCATGGTTGCCACAAAGTTTTTGTATTTCTCCTCGCTGAGTTCCTCGCCCAGATGCTGCTTCATAGCCACATAGCCTAGGAGCTTATCTGCAACCGCAACACTCATGCGACTCATAGCAAGTTGCTCGCTTTTTGCTGCGGCATCAGCCAAGTGCTGGTCGAATCCTGACAAGTCGGTTTCTGGCACGGTATCGAGTTCAGCCGGCTTAACCACATTTAGTAGTTTCAAGACATTCTCTGCCATCGTTATGGCTTCAGCGCCTCTGTAGCGATAGCCATTGACGTCATTCAGCCCCAGACTGTCTAGGTCCACTGTGACTATTTCGTCTTCTTCATAATTACCCCAGGCGAGCTCCAGGCAGTGCCGAGCAAGGAATCTACCTTCGCCAGCGTTCTTGAGAATGTATTGCTCTATAACATCAACCGTGCCACCTTCGGTCTTGTCCTCGCCGGTGAGGTGACGCTCCGATCCCGAGACAATTTGGCCGATTTCTATAGCTTCTCCAGGCTCGATCCTCTGGAATTCCCGGCCGTTGAAGATTTCTGCCGCGACCATGCTGACCTCAGAAATCAGCTGTTCATATTTTTTTGACATTTTACCGTTATATAACTTTTTAGCTTAAAAGTAAATACTAACTTGTCGAGGTCTGGAGCCATTTGATGGCGTCTTCATTCAGGTGACTGATGCTAATTTGCTTAAGTACGAAGGTTTCGTAGCTGTGGAGTTTGGCGATTTCAGCCTCGATTTTATCGTAGTGCTCAGCGACACTTAACATGCTAAGCTTGATCTCTGCAGTGTCCTCAATCGCCCCTTCCCACCAGTTCTTGCTGCGAATTTCCATCTGTTCCACACATGCCACCAGCTTCTTCTCTAGCAGCACATCAGTAATCCGCTGGGCTTCTTGCCAGCTCGCACAAGTCAGGAATAGTTCTATGGGATTCATCTTCATCACACACATTTTACAAGAACTGTGGACCAACAAAAAACGCTAGTGATATCCTAGCGTTTTTTGCATGCTTAAATAGCTCGGTTACTTCTTGGCATCTTCGTCGACTACTTCGCCTTCGATTGGGCCATCTTCCTTCTTATCGTCAGAAGCTTCGGTGTCTTCGGCTGGAGTCTCAGCAGATTCGTAGAGCTTGGCACCGATAGGCATGATCTTGTCATTCAGCTCCTTGGTAGCAGCTTCTAGGGCTTCACGATCGGCCTTTTCGTCAGCGACAACTTTCTTCGCCTCAGCGGCAGCGTCTTCTAGAGTCTTCTTGTCCTCTTCGGAAATCTTATCGCCGTTGTCTTTGGCCAGCTTCTCGGCCTGGTAGACCGCACTGTCGAGCATGTTGCGAGCCTCAATGGCTTCACGCTTCTTCTTGTCCTCTTCGGCGTTGGCTTCGGCGTCCTTAGCCATCTTCTCTACCTCGGCCTTGTCGAGTGAGCCTGAACCCTGGATGGTGATGTTCTGCTCCTTGCCGGTACCCTTGTCCTTGGCAGTCACGTTCAGGATACCGTTAGCGTCGATGTTAAATGTCACTTCGATCTGTGGGACACCACGTGGGGCTGGGGCAATACCGTCGAGTACGAAGCGGCCGAGGGTCTTGTTGTCGGCAGCCATTTCGCGCTCACCCTGCAAGACATTGATCTCTACCTGTGGCTGGTTGTCGCTGGCAGTCGAGTAGACCTGAGACTTGCTGGTTGGGATAGTGGTGTTGCGTTCGATAAGGATGTTGCGCAGACCGCCTTCGGTTTCGATGCCGAGACTAAGTGGAGTCACGTCCAGCAGTAGCACATCCTTTACATCACCCTGCAGTACACCGCCTTGGATGGCTGCACCGATAGCAACGACCTCGTCTGGGTTCACACCCTTCATTGGGTCTTTGCCAAAGATGCCCTTAACCTTTTCCTGGACAGCTGGCATGCGGGTCATACCACCGACGAGTACGACAGCGTCAATATCGCTGGCTTTCAGGCCAGCGTCCTTCAGCGCCTTTTCGCATGGGCCAGCAGTGTTGTCGATAAGCTCACCAACCAGCTTCTCGAGGTTTGCACGAGTCAGCTTGTGCTCGAAGTGCTTAGGACCATCAGCATCAGCGGTCAGGAACGGCAGGTTGATGTCGACTTCCTGGGCAGTGGAGAGCTCAATCTTAGCCTTTTCGGCCTCGTCACGCAGACGCTGCATGGCGGCGTTGTCATTGCTAATGTCGATGCCGGCTTCCTTCTTGAATTCGTCGACGAAGTAGTTCACCAGGGCGCGGTCGAAGTCAGCACCACCCAGGTGAGTGTCACCGTTGGTCGCCTTGACTTCAAAGACACCGTCACCAAGCTCTAGGATGGATACGTCGAACGTACCGCCACCGAGGTCGTAGACTGCGATCTTTTCGTCCTGCTTGCCTTCTTTGTCCAGGCCGTAAGCCAGGGCTGCCGCGGTTGGCTCATTGATGATACGCTTTACTTCTAGACCGGCGATCTTGCCAGCGTCCTTGGTAGCCTGACGCTGAGAGTCGTCGAAGTAGGCTGGAACAGTAATAACTGCCTCGGTAACAGTATCGCCCAGGAAGCTTTCGGCATCGGCCTTCAGCTTGCCCAGAATCATGGCGCTGATTTCCTCTGGTGAGTACTCTTTGTCGGCCATCTTGACCTTCACGCTGTTGCCGGACTTGACGATTTCGTAGCCCATGAGCTTGAGGTCGCGCTGGACTTCCTTGTCGCTGAAATTACGGCCGATAAGGCGCTTTACTTCGTAAATGGTGTTCTTAGGGTTAGTCACCTGTTGACGACGAGCCACCTGGCCGACCAGTCGTTCGCCGTTTTTGTTTACAGCCACGACTGATGGTGTGGTGCGGTTGCCCTCGCTGTTGGCGATAATTTCTGGCTTGCCAGCCTGCATGACGGCCATTGCCGAGTTAGTAGTACCTAGGTCGATTCCGATAATTTTTGCCATATATGTATACCCTTTCGTTTAGCAGTTATCGTATTCAAGTGCTAATTTATACCTTAAGTATAGGCAGTTAGCACTCTCATGTCAAGAGTGCCAATTCAGGGGTAAAGGGCGATAGTTCCAAGTAATTGTGTCCTGGGCGGTATGGGTGACACAATGACTTCTCCAGCATGAGGACTGGCGTGTAACCAATGTGCCTCTTCAGCCTCATTCGCTACGATGATGCCTATATGCCCTGGACGAGTCATCGCTTGGTTCTTGTATACGTACTCCTCGACGAGCACATCACCAACAGTTGCTGCCATCATGTCGAGCGGCACACCTTTGGCTCGCCACATATCGCGAACATGACGCATATTTACTGGCCAGCTAGAGATATCTGTACCAGAAACGTCACTGACAACTTTTGCAATCAAACCGGAGCAATCGAATACATCAGGTCCCAGGCCACCGTCAAAACAGTGTCCTTCGATTTCTGGTTTAAGGCAATTGCCAGCGAACTTCCAGTGATATACGGCTGGCTTGCCAATATGCACACTGGCCGCCCGGATGAGTTCTTGACCAAATGCTTCCCTACTCACCTGAACTACCTACTGCAAAGTTACGCGGACCATGGCGTGGCGGATAACTTCGTCACCCAGAACATAGCCAGCTTGGAGCTCTTCGCTCACGACTTCGTTTGTACCTTCGCCCTCTTCGACGCTAATGGCTTCGTGGAAAGTCGGGTCAAATGGCTCACCTACCGTTTTGATACGCAGTACACCCATGTCGGTCAGTGTCTTCTCAAACTGCTTCACCACACCTTGCACGCCCTTGATGTAGTCATTGTCGGCTAGGTCTTCTGGCACGTGCTTCAGTGCACGTTCAAAGTTATCGATAATCGGGAGAAGCTCGCGAACGACGTTAGCTTTGACGGTATTTTTGAGGCCAGCAATCTGCTCCTCGTGACGACGGCGAACATTACTCACATCGGCACGCTCACGCTGCAGTGCATCAGTCAGATCAGCTACCTGCTGTTGCAGTGTGAGCACTTCCTCGCTTGGCTGATCCTGAGCTGGTGTTTGCTTCTTCTTATCGGTCATCTTCTGTTTCCTCGGTGTTAGTTTCGTGGTATGTCATGGTTTCTGCAGTTACGTCTTGTAACACCCTGTCTGTCTCAGAGGCTGTAGCCGGAACATCCGCCCCCGCCCTCTGGCGAGCATACTGCTCGCGGATTTGGGCTCGCACCGTCTCGTCGTTCATACGCTCTAGCTTGCGAGCGGCAGCGTCTAATACGGTGCCCGCTACCACCATGTAGCCCATAACTTTGAGCCCTTTAAGCGAGAGTAGTCGTCCGGTTGTTGCCTCTTCGAATGCCGACAATCGTTCTAGGGCCTTACGCATACAATACCTCTTCAAGTGTCTCACCAGCGTGGCGAACAAGGCCCATGACATCTTTGTAACTCTGGCGGGTTGGACCAAGCGTACCGATGTAGCTGTGATCACTGAACGGGCTACGGAAACGGCTGATTATCAGGCTCACGCCGGCGGTGCGGCCAATAGGATTCTCGGCACCGATGTAAACGCTAAGTGGTTCATTTGGTGCGGCTTCACGAAGCCATGGCTCGAGATTATCAAGCAGGTTTGCTACCTGTTGTACCTGGGAGTTATTGATGAATTCTGGCTGACCAAATAGGTTGGAAAGACCGCTCATATAGAGCTGGTTGCCGATTGTCGCGAGACCAAGATTGTGCGTCAGATCAACCAGTGTATCGACGGCATTGCGAATCGTGCGCTCTGGTAGCCCACCATCCTGAACCCGAGTAGCCAAAGCTTTTTCGGCCCGGCGCTCTGGCAAGGAATCGAAATTCGCCAGGTCATTTACATAGAAACGATAACCCTTGTCAGTTGGGATACGACCAGCGCTGGTGTGAGGCTGCATAATAAAGGCGAGGCGCTCCAACTCCGCCATTTCAGCGCGGATCGTCGCCGAAGACACATTGAACACTTTCGCGAGGAGGCTGCTACCAACTGGTACAGCTACCTCGGCATATTGTTCAACAATAGCGTGGAGGATTTGCTTTTGGCGCTCTGTCATACTAGACAATATTATACTTTTTTAGCACTCAAAAGTCCAGAGTGCCAGTTCTATTCTACTAAATGTGCTCGAGTGTCTTGCAGGAGCTGTTCAGCAACTTGGCGACTGTGCGCCTGCTCGGCAGGGTCATGAGCGCGAGCGGCGACCGCCGCATCGATCTTGTGCGCCGTCTGGACAAATGTGTCGTTCACCACGAACCAGTAGTAGTCTCGCTCCAGCGCAGTCGATAGTTCCGTGATTGAACTTTCTAGACGACGGCGGACTTCGTCCTCTGGCAAGGCACCTCGGCTTGCCATCCGGACCATCCATTCATCAAAACTCGGCGGCACGATAAAAAAGAACATTGCATCTGGCTTGGAGGCATGAATATTGTCGGCTCCCACGATATCGACCTCGTTCACCGCCACTCGCCCCTCTTCGGCAGCCACCTGCAGCTCACGGATGCTTATGCCCGAAACTTGCTGCTCGTGAATAATTGCTGCTTCCAGGAATGATCCGGCATGCAGGTCGGCCAGGATATCGGCCTCACTCCGAAACCAGTACTCAACACCGTCCTGCTCCAAGACACCATTGTTCCTGCGTGGCTTGCGTGTCGTATCGGAAATGATTCGGTGATATTTATCCGTTTTCACCAATTCATCAATGATGGTATTTTTACCCGATGAGGTCGGACCGATGAGTAGCGCCAAGTTTGTAGCCTGGAGCGTCGCCCTAGCAGCAGCGGAGAGGTGATAGTCCGTAAGTACCTGGCGGAAATCACTAATCTGCGTAAGTTTATTCATGTTAGACTATGATAACAGATTAGGAATGGGGTTTATACATGGCAAAAGCACCGGATTTCAGCCTTCAAGACCAAGACGGCCAGACTCATAGCCTGCAGGACTACGCGGGACGTTGGGTGGTGCTGTACTTCTACCCCAAAGATGACACCCCAGGTTGCACGACTGAAGCCTGCGAGTTTCGTGATGCTCGTGACCTTATTGCCGAGCTTGGCAATGCTGTTGTTATCGGCATTAGTAAAGACACGGTGAAAGCGCACCGTAAGTTTGCTGATAAATTCGACTTAAACTTTACACTCCTGAGCGACCCGGAGCACGAAGTTATTGAGGCCTACGGCGCCTGGCAAGAAAAGAGCATGTATGGCCGCACCTACATGGGCATTCAGCGCAGCACGTTCATCATCGACCCAAGCGGCAACATCGCCCGCGAATATCCAAAAGTTTCCCCCAAAAAGCACGCCGCGCAGATTATCAAGGACTTACAGGCTCTGCGAGCCTAGCACCACTGTAACTTATCTGTTGACAAAGCATAAGCGGCTATCTATAGTTCTCAGCATAAAATAAGGAAACAAACATGAAGAAATTAAATATGAAAGGTTTCGGCCACATTGAGCTCATGGTAGCAGTGGTGGCCGTGCTAGTAATCGGTGGTACTGGTGCCAAGTTACTGTCCGCTTCCCACGCCGACAGTACCACAAACGCCAGTGCGGTTTGTGGGAGTGGTTTTACGAAGGTGGCTGCTCACAGTATGTACGATTTCACTCACGACGGAGCTTACGGCAAAACCGGTCCGGGTCTACTGGAATTCTACGTCAATTACTCCACCCACCAGGTTTGCGGCTTTGTATTTTCAACTAGCCCGGCTTATGGCGTGGGTAAGTCGATGCATATCGCTGTCACAAACATTTACAAGAGCGGCACGACATTCCGGAACGCGGTCGCTCAGCAAACCGGCACTTTTAAGTACTTCGTTGGACCAGCCAAGCTTACTGACACGCAGTATACATTAGGTAGTAATGGGGTTAGTCTTTACGGCTACTTCTACTACGGTGGCCACAAGTACGAGCAGTCACAGTACTTCGCAGTCAGCAAGAGCTTCGGCTTTACGAGCTACGGCGTATCGCTGCCGTAACCGGCATGGCATCTACGAAATCACATGACTGGGGTGGTAGCTATCATCCCAGTTATTGTGTTTGGGAGAAATTGTATGGTCGCATTAGACCGCACTAATTGGCTGCAGCGCATCAGCAAAAGTGTGGCAGTATGTTCACTGAGCTTGCCGCTATTGGTTCCCTTTTCGACTGGGCGGAATATTGACCTACAAGCCGGCATCGTTTGGGTCTTGGGTACTATCGCGTGGCTGAGTTTATTTCTTTGGCGGACAGACACCCCATCACTGCGCCGGTGGTTATGGTGGCCGATAGGCCTGTATGCTCTCAGTTGCCTGTTGACACTATGGTTTCATCCAGATGTCGCTAACCTGACCGGCCTACCACATTCTAGGCTGGGAGTACTTAGCCTGTTGGCTTGTATTGGCTGCGGGCTGGTCGGTCGTTTTTTCAGTGTTCAGCGGCTAGCTCGGGGCCTATACGCCTCGAGTATTGCGATTGCTATAACGGCCGTGCCATACACACTGGTAACCATGGGGAGCTTGGCACGCGTCGGTGGTGCATTCCATCAGCCCGACTTGTTGGCTATATGGTTAGTATGCGGTTGGATTATCGGATTTGGCCTGTGGCCGCAGGCTAAAAAGCAACGTTGGGGTATGGCCGCCACACAGACACTACTGTTGGTGGTCATTGTACTGAGCCAGAGCAGGATGGCGCTGCTGCTCCTAATTGTTATATCCCTAGTAATTGCAGTCCGCCAGCTTCGTGGACGGCTTCGAACAATGGCGGTGTTATTAACTATCGGAGTGACTGGGCTGGTGGGTAGTAGTGCCTACCTCATAGCGCCACACAACAGGGTGATTGATAGTGGATACTCCACCCAAAGTATCCAGTACCGATTGACTCTCCAATCGTATGGTGTACACGCCGTCAGCTACCAGCCGATAGTTGGATACGGGCCGGCGAACATTCAGACCGGCATATCATGCCTAATCATCCATGATCCAGCGCTTATTCGGACGTGCCAGCAAGGCTACTACTTCGAAAGTAGCCACAACATTTTCCTCGATCGCTTTATCGGCCTTGGTCTGCTTGGTGGAAGTGCTTACATCATCGCTGTTGGCGGTCTCCTTTATATTGGGAAGCGCCAGATTGGGATAGCACGCTACGTATGGTACGCGGCACTGGCTATATGCGTATATTACCTAACCAATATTACTAGCGTCAGTATCGAGCTGCTACTCTGGGTTCTACTGTGCCGTTTTGGGGGTAGCTATGAAGATAATGAGGCTTAAGCTTGCTGCGCTCGGTTTTCTCACGGTAAGTATCGTAGTCGCTTCGGCCAATACAGTCCAGGCTATTCCCCGCACCATAGTTCTAGTAAGTAAAACACAGGCGATACAGCCCTCGACCTACTACCCTCCCGACTTAGAGATACCCAGTGGCATAGTAATTGAAGCAGCACCGAGCGAAGCGGAGCTAGCAGAACCTGCTGCCCATGCCTTGAGTGTCATGTTTCAAGCAGCATATCAAGCCGGGCTAACTCCAGTACTGCTTAGTGGTTATCGCTCCTATGCTAGCCAAGAAGTACTCTATCGCAATGCTCTCCAGAACTTGGGGGAATTTCAGAACTCTGTGGCACCACCCGGCCATAGCGAGCATCAGCTCGGTCTAGCGGCCGACATCGGCAGCTTTGGTGTTTTCTGTCCGGCCCAGACGTGCTTCGCTTTCACTCGCGAGGCCGTTTGGTTTCAGGCTCATGCCCATAGTTACGGATTTATTCAGCGTTACCCGCTCAGGACAGAATTAGTGACTGGCTACACCTACGAGCCCTGGCACTATCGCTATGTCGGCGTTCGACTTGCGAACGTACTCTATCGCTCCGGGCAAACGCTTGATGAGTACTCCGAACACTAGTCGCGCTTCAACATCACCGTGAAGGCTTCGGCAGGGATGTCGACCTTGCCGAACTTCTTCAGGCGCTTCTTACCCTTGGCCTGCTTGGCCAAAACCTTTTTCTTGCGTGTCACATCACCACCGTATAGACCGGTCGTTACATCTTTGCGGTAGGCGCTGATGTCTTCCCGGGCGATGAATCGTCCACCAATGGCGGCCTGCAGCGAAATCTGGAAGTTGTGGCGCGGAACGACTTCCTTCAGCTTGGCAACAATTTCACGGCCCAGACTCTGTGACTCACTACGGTGGACCATAATACTTAACGCGCTAACTATCTCGCCTGCCACGTAGAAATCGAGCTTTACCAGATCTTCGGCCCGGTAATCGTCCAGTTCGTAGTTGAATGAGCCGTAGCCACTCGTAATGCTTTTGAGCTGATCATAAAAGTCGGTTAGCAGGTTGGCGAGGGGTGCCTCGAAGCTAATGACCGCCCGGGCATCGACATACGATACATTCTTCTGCAGACCACGCTTGGTCGAGATCAGCTGGATTACACCGCCAATGTAGTCCTGTGGCACGACGATTTCACCCCTAATCCACGGCTCACGAATCTCGGCTATTTGGGCTACATCGGGCAGATCGGCAGCCGACTTGATGTCCAGCTCATCGCCGTTGGTCATACTCACCTGGTAGTCAGTCGAGGGGTTGGTAACGACAAGATCCAGGTTGTATTCACGCTCCAAACGCTCACGAACGATATCCATATGCAGCAGACCCAAGAAGCCAATGCGTACTCCGAAGCCGAGGACCGGTGAGTTCTCGGGGGCAAACTGCAGCGCCGAATCGCTCAGGCTCAACTTTTCGATGGCGTCTTTCAACTCCTGATAGAACTCATTTGATTCTGGGAAAAAGCCAGCGTAGACGAATGGCTGGACATCCTTATAGCCCGGGAGTTGCGTGGTAGCCGGTTTGGATACGAGCGTAATCGTGTCACCGACCTTGGCTTCGCGGGTAGACTTGAGGTTGGTCACGATATAGCCGATTTCACCACTGCCCAGACTCTTGCCTGGCGTCATACCCGGTTTCAACGCTCCGACTTCCAGTGCTATACCATTGGCATCGGTAGCCATCATCTTGATCTGCGCACCTTTGTCTATCGACCCGTCGAACACCCGGACGTATAGGATGACGCCGCGATAGTCGTCGTAGTAGCTATCAAAAATAAGCGCCCGGGTTTCGGGTAGTTCGGTGGGCTTTGGTGCCGGTACAAGTTCCACGATCTTATCGAGCACCACATCCACACCCATACCGGTTTTAGCGGAAATCTGTAGAATGTCTTCCTGGTCGCAACCCAACAGGTTAATAATCTCTGCACTCACCCGCTCAACATCGGCTGCCGGCAGATCAATCTTGTTCAGAACCGGGATAATCGTCAGGTCAGCAGCCATTGCGAGGTACACATTGGCCAGCGTCTGGGCTTGGATGCCTTGACTAGCATCTACCACTAGGAGGGCGCCTTCGCAGGCCTCAAGACTTCTAGACACCTCATACGAGAAATCAACATGGCCCGGAGTATCAATGAGATTCAGCTCGTAATCCTGGTACTGCATACGAACAGGAGCAAGCTTGATAGTGATACCCTTCTCCCGCTCTAGATCCATTTTGTCCAATAGCTGAGCCTTCATATCACGCTTATCGACGGTGCCAGTCAACTCCAGCAAGCGGTCGGCGAGAGTCGACTTACCATGGTCAATGTGCGCAATTATGCAGAAATTGCGGATGTGGGACTGATTCATTTGTAGTGATTATACCAAAATAACAGGGGTGAAGCTAGAGGTCGACCCGGACTGGGCGTAAAAGGCGGCCGCTAAGCCGTTTAAGGCGCTGGATGACTGGCCTTGCCTCCTCGAGCCCAAAGAGCGCCGACATGCCAATATGAACCGCACCAATTACACCACCGATAGCCACGAGTTTACCGCCGAGTGTCACAATACCCGTGTCGTGAATACCCAGTGGGTACAGAGAGATCATAACGAAACCTGCCACCAGACTAAAGCCCGTAACCGACACTGTACGTACCACGCCCCCGATGAATGCCATGTTGAAAAGCTTCGGGTCGCGCACCAACATGACCAGTATCAATACGATCACTTCGGCAGCAGCGACGATTGATTGAGCGAGTGCCAGGCCAGCTACTCCGTATGCCCCTGGTTGCGATAGACGCCAAGCCAAATACACGTTGAAGGCAATCGTAAAGATAGAAATCATCAGTGGTGTGCGTGTATCCTTCTGGGCATAAAACCAACGAGAGATAATAGCGTAAAGCACTCTGAAAAATATGGCGGCCGTGAGGAAGCCAAAAATCAAGGCAATGTCGCTGTTGTTATTCGTGAAAATCAAACGTGCCAAGTAACCACGCGTGAAGTAACTGAAGATGATAATGGGCAGCGTAATCCATATCATGGCACGCATGACCATCAGGAAATCCTTCCGGAATAGATCTGGCCTGCCCTGACTCAGGCGCTTATTCAGCTGCGGAAATGCGGCCGTAGAAATCGCCGTACCAATCAGGAGAATTGGTGCCGTGTGCAGCACGTAGGCGTTGTTGTAGTTGCTGATGGCCGTGGCACCACCCAGTACAGGGTTAGATGCAAAGTTTGTCTCGACTACGCTTTGCAGCTGATCCATACCCTGATCCAGCGAACGGGGCGGTAATTGCTTCAACATCGAGCGGAATTCGCTGTTCTTCCACAAAATCTTCGGATGCCAGTGGAAATCAAGCCGTACCGAACCAATGATGACCACAATAAGCTGCAGAATCGCACCGATGAGCGCACCGATACCAAGCCCGACGATACCGATATTGTTACGGAACACATAGATGCTGATAATGATAGAGATGTTGTAGAACAGTGGTGCGATGGCGTAGAAGAAGAACCGGCCCATGGTCTGTTGGGTGCTTGTGAGCACACCCGAGATGGTAAAAAGTAACGGGTTTAGGGCTAGTAAGCGCATGAGTGTCGCCGCGTTGTTCAATTGGCCTTCGTTGAGCCCCGGCGCAACGATATGGTGAATCAACGGTTTCGCAAATAGAAATATAATAACTGCGACAAACGCCATGAGTATGGCGAGCAGGTTCAGCAGCGATGCCGACAGCTCCCATACGCCCTTGCGATCCCCCTTGTGTAAACGATCAGAGAGGTACGGCATAAAAGCCACGCCCAGTGCACCGGCAGCAATGGTATAGAAGAAGAAGTCGGGAATGCTGAAGGCTGCAAAGTATACGCCGGCGTTCTGGCTGAGTGGAGTATGCAGGTTGTTGAAGTTAGCGTTGATGAGCTTGGTGCGCATAAAGCCCAGCACCTGGCCAATGAGCGCTGTAGCAATCAGTAGCCCGGCAACATTTGCGAGTGGAACACGGGGGATACGACGTTTGGGGATTGATGGCGGACTCATATACTCCCTCCAGTATAAATCCTTGGGGCCAGCATACCGAAGGATTTCTGGGTTGTTTTGTCGCGGAATTGGCAACCTTTTGACATGAATGGGTGTTAGTGGAGCCTTATCTCACTTTCGCCCGTCAACTCGCTACTATCTGGTTGGGCGGCAGGCTGTGAGGTGTCACTTTTCTTTTTGCGCTTGCGCGTTCGCTTGCGTTTTGGTTTTTCGACTTCGGTCTCGGGTGCAGTTTCTGACTTTGCAGCCGCCGTGGCTGTCTGGGCCAACATTTCAACAGTACTCGTAGGCTTCTTAGCGACTGGCTCTGCTATCGCCTGCTGTTTTACCTGTTGTTTCTGCGCTGGTTGAGTTGGTGTAGCGCTGGTCAGATAACGCTCCTGGACATAGCGGTCGACAAACTCCCGACTGACCGAGTACTGCCGGCGACTGCGCTCAATAATATCAGCCGTGTAGTTGGCTTGCTGCGGCGGTAAGTTGAGGGAGATAGCCGAGAAACCAGGTACCTTTTCACCTTCGATAGTCATGCTGACAACAAAGTGTCGGTTGTGCATATGGACTAAGTCATACTCCTCAAACTTTGGCTCAAAATAGCGCAGCATACTACGCGCATCATCGGCGCCCATGCGAAAGGCAATGATACTACCAACGTTACCAAACACCGCGTCTTTCACTTCCAGACTCATCTGAGCAATGTACTGGTTGGCAACGGTCAGATTCAGGCCGTATTTACGGGCTTCCGACAGAATGGTCGCGAATGAGTCAGTGGCAAAATTCTGGAACTCATCCACATAGAGATAAAATGGGCTACGTTCACTGGCCGGAACATCTGCTCGGCTCATCGCTGCCAGCTGAATCTTGGTCACCAGCAGAGCACCGAGCAAAGCGGCATTGTCCTCACCAACCAGGCCGCGCGATAGGTTTACAATCAAAATCTTGCGCTGGTCCATGATGGTACGAATATTGAAACTGCTTTTCGGCTGACCAATAATATTGCGCACCAGCGGGTTGGCTGTGAAGGCGCCAACCTTGTTCAGCACCGGCGCCACTGCCTCAGCGGCAAACTTGTCATTCCAGCTCGCGAACTCCACGTTCCAGAAGTTGGCGACAACCGGGTCCTGGACGTACTGTAGCACTTGGCTCCGAAACTTCTTGTCGGTCAGGATACGCGTGATATCGAGCATGGTGGCATCGGGATACTCTAGAAGTGCCAACAGGCTGTAGCGCAGGATGTACTCTAAGCGTGGGCCCCAACTTTCGAACATTCGCTTCAATACACCGATCAGCTCGCTCACCGTGTGGGTCTTCAGCTTGGGATCATTCACCTCCATCGGGTTGAACGCTACCGGGAAATCGGTATCAGCAGGGTTGAAGTAGATAACGTCATTCGCTCGCTCGGCTGGAATGCGCGCCAGAATATTCTGCGCATAGTCACCGTGGGGGTCAATAACTGCAAAACCGTACGAGCTGTAGATGTCGGAAATGGTTAGTAGTTCGAGCATACCAGACTTACCGACACCGGTCTGACCAATGATGTACAGGTGTCGGCCACGATCGGACCGAGGCATACCGAACATCGTATTATGTCCTCGAAAGTTAGTGGTAGCGACCGGACTTATAGCAGGATTATGATCTTTAGTTACCACCGGAAGGTTGGCAGGTGGTTCAGCTGTCTGGCTTGATGCCCACAAGATATACGGCGTCTCCACATTTGTATGTGGGAGGTGGTACAGGGTGGCGACTTCCTCGATATTCAACGTCATGCTTGTTTTCGCGACAGCCCGTTGGCGATATGCCTGCACGACAGCCATGTTGCTGCTGACTTGCCGTTGCTCGAAACCATTAAGATAGGTTGTATTGAACTGCTTGTAGCTGGCGATGATGGACTGCATGTGTAGCCGGGCTTGCGGGCTGAGAGCGTGACCACGATAGATGACCCTAACCGTCGTCTCGAATGCGAGCTTCTGTGTCTTCGCTTCGGCACTACTGGCCCGGAGCTGCTCATAGTCGGTAAGCTTTACCGCTTCACTTTTGCTTTCCGGCGGTGTCCACAGCGCAGTTAGCATGCCACTACCACTGGAGCTCGACTTACCACGGAGCCCTGCTGCGTAGCGCTCGCTGCGCTGATGCCACTTCGGTGGAGCTGGACGGACGATAAGCTGTAGCCAGGCTTCTTCACCGGCATCAAACTTGGCAAGTGTCGCGGTGATGGCAGCCAACGGGTCAACTTCGAAACTCTGGAATGTCTTGATTGGCAAAGGGTCAGCAGCCACTAGTTTCATTTCCGTAACGAGCGTCGTAGCAAAGCTGTCATCCGGCTCCATCGTGTAATCTGGGACTTCCGAAATCTGAACGCTTGGATACTGAGCGTAGATCTGTTCCTCGACAAAGCTTTTCAGATAGTTTGGCACCCACACGTAGAACCCGATGCGCTTGTTAATCGCGGCAATTTCAAAGCTGATACGTTCACGCTTGGCACTCTGGAACCGTTTATTTGATGGTAGTGTCAGCAGTCCGTGCAAACTGGCAAACATTTGTTCGGCAGCCAACTCTTTTTGGTCATTGGTGCGAGGCACTTGCAGCAGAAGTACTACACCACTTTCGTCGTGTTCACTATTTGCGTGTGTGTTGTGTGATGCTTCCATAGGACAATACGCCTAAAGCATTTAGGCATTAGCATTATTCTCTCATCTTTAGGCGTGCACCGCTAGCGTATTTGAGGTGAGCTAGTAGAGTTTGGCTGTGGTCGGCATGGTAGACCCCTCGAGAAGCTTGATGACTTCGTCGGCTTCGACGGTTTCTTTCTCGAGTAGCCTATCTTTAAGCGCATCGATCTTCTTCAGGTTCGCCTTAATGACCGCACGGGCACGGTTGGCGGCTTCGGTAATGAGCGCTTCGACTTCTTGGTCAATCATCTTGGCAGTGTCTTCGGAGTAGTCACGTTCGTGGACGAGCTTGTCGAGCATCATGCCATCATCCACGTGGAAGACTTGATCACGGAGCTTGTTACCCATGCCTTGGTTTATGACCATGTCACGGGCGATCTCGGCCGCTTTCTGCAGGTCATTACCAGCACCAGTCGTGACACGTTCCTTACCAAAGATAACTTCTTCGGCGATACGACCGCCCAAGGCGCGGGCCAAAATATCCTTGAACTCAATGATACTAGTGTAGCTGCGGTCTTCCGGCGGCAGGAACCAGGTGACACCGCCCGTACCACCGCGGGGAATAATGGTGACCTTGTGAACTGGGTCGGAGTCTGGAAGTACGTGCCCGACGACGGCATGACCCGCCTCGTGATAGGCTGTAATTTCCTTTTCCTTCTCGTTCATAATTTTGTTCTTGCGCTCTGGACCAATTGCGACACGTTCAAAGGCTTCGGTGACATCACCTTGGGTAATCTGGGTGTGGTTATTACGCGCAGCAATAATCGCCGATTCGTTGGCAATATTAGCGAGGTCAGCACCAGATGAGCCAGCCGTCTTGGCAGCCAGGGCGTCAATATCAACTTCCTTGGCCAGTGGCTTCTTGGCGTAGTGGACTTTTAGAATAGCCTCGCGGTCCTGCCGGTCCGGCAGCACAATGTTCACGCGACGGTCAAAACGACCAGGACGCAGCAGCGCTGGATCAAGTACGTCGGCCCGGTTAGTCGCGGCCAGCACAATAACGTTTTCACCCTGCTCGAAACCATCCATCTCGACCAGGATCTGGTTGAGGGTCTGCTCACGCTCATCGTGGCCACCGCCCATACCAGAGCCACGTTTACGACCGACGGCGTCGATTTCGTCGATAAAGATAATGCATGGCGCGTTCTTCTTGGCTTTGGCAAACAGGTCACGAACACGGCTTGCACCAACACCCACAAACATCTCGACAAATTCCGAGCCAGAGATACTGAAGAATGGTACGTTTGCCTCACCGGCAACGGCACGGCTGAGCATGGTCTTACCTGTACCAGGAGGGCCTACGAGTAGAACACCCTTCGGAATACGTGCACCAACACCCTGGAACTTCTTTGGGAATTTCAGAAATTCAACGACTTCTTCGAGGTCCTGCTTGGCTTCGGCCTGGCCAGCAACATCAGTAAAGACGACTTTGTCTTTCTCGTTACCGTATAAGCGAGCTCGGCTTTTACCGAAACTGAGTGCCTGATTACCCTGCCCCTGTGCACCGCGTAACAAGAAGTAGAACAGGCCCGCAAAGAATATGAGGGGCACAATGGTTTCGGCCAGAGATACCCAGCCCGGGGTACCACTTGACTCGGCCTTTGGCTCTATCTCAACTTTACTGTAGTCAAAACCTTCGTCTTTGAGTGTGGCGTTTGGTTCGAGGTATGACTTAAGCGTTGGGCTCTTCTGACCCTTTTCGGTGATGACGAGCTCATTGCTCGTGACCTCGATCTTGGTGTACTTCCCCTTATTGGACTGTTGGACAGCAGTCGTGATAGGAATCTGCTTGAGCGTACTTGGCTGATTAGAAGCGGCAACGACGATAAGACCAATCAAGATAAGTATTGCGATAAAACCGGCATTTTTCATGCCTTTGTTATTGTTCTTCTTGGAACGATTGCTGTGCAGCGGTTTTTTGTCCATGTAACCCCTCATTAAGTTGTACGCGTGTACCGTTTATTATACCTCTGGGAGTGCGGTTTTGCTAGCGCTCAGCAGTTTCGAGTGCCAGGTGTCGCTTGCCCACGCGCATCCGGTGACCATTAACAATGTCGATAACTTTGCCTGGTTCGGCGGTTTTGCCTGCAATGGCCAAACGCTCAAGCGTATGACGATCAAAATCCCGAATACTATGATAGCGCAGCCAACTGGCGATAATTTCTCGACTCATCAAATGAGGCAGTAATATGAACCAGCTTCTCTCTAAATCACCCTGGATATTTGGCCCAATTGCCTCATCGATCTGTGCGTTTAGAGCCCGCATGCGCTTGGTAGTATCCAGCAATGACTGCTTGTCGCGAGCGCTCCAACTTGGCAGCATTTCGTGGCGAATACGGTTTCGGAGGTAGTCCTGGCTCTGGTTT
Source organism: Candidatus Microsaccharimonas sp. (assembly GCA_035564115.1). Classification (GTDB taxonomy): domain Bacteria; phylum Patescibacteriota; class Saccharimonadia; order Saccharimonadales; family UBA4665; genus JACMPA01. The sequence continues at coordinate 19,631 of DATMTN010000022.1, forward strand.
GTGCTGTCCTCACGCCAAGCGAGGCCGTGTCTTTTGGCATAGTCGATGATCTCGGTCTTCGGCACATCAAGCAAGGGACGGATAATACCCTCGCCACTTGTCAGTGAGCTGAGACCCTTACGGCCGGTGCCTCGCAGCAAGTTGATAATGGCTGTTTCGAGCACGTCATCTTGATGATGGGCGGTGATAATTGCGCTTGCACCCGTGCTGGCTTGAACCTTTTTCAGAAAGGCATAGCGGGCATGTCGGGCGTCAGCCTCACTCGCGCCTGGTCCCAGTCGACCCGCGTCATACACAAAGGGGAGCTTATATCTTCGAGCTAGCCTTTCGACGTGACGTTTATCCAGATGTGAATCGTCCCGAATACCGTGGTCAAAGTGAGCAACGGTGAGCTTCACACCAGGGTACATCCTAAGTAGATCGAGGAGCACGATACTATCAACCCCGCCGCTGACGGCGATAACGTACTTGCCTGGTTCCACCTCTATCTTCATAATTACTATCCTATGCAACGATTATACTTCGTACGCCATGGCCAAAGCCAGGCAAATGTCGACCGTGTCTTTGCTGGACAAGTTGATACACCACTTACCGCTCAGGGGCGTACCGAAGCTCACGAAGCTATTAAAAAAGTAAAGCCTCTGGAGATTGATTACATCATAGCCTCACCACTCAGCCGCACCCGCGATACCGCGTTGGTTATTGCCGAGGGCATTGGCTTCCCAGTGGGAACTATTGAGTTCAACGCGCTATTCATGGAGCGCAATTTAGGCTCGGCAGCCGGCCTGTCATGGGATGATGACATATCTGGCCTATCCGATGTCGAGACTATGGAGTCAGTAGCCCAACGCGCCTCACAGGCATATGACTACATAGTTGGATTACCGTACCAGAACATCTTGGTCGTCGGCCATGGTACTTTTTGGCAGAAGTTCTATATGGCCGCGCATCCAGAGCAAACTGTGACTGATGCAGACGAACCGCATAATGCGGAGGTTTCCCAGATAGTATGAAACACCTGTATTTCGTACGACATGGGTTGAGTGAAGCGAACATCGCTGGCGTGTGGTCTGGGACAATGGAGACTCCACTGTCAGCCGAGGGCAAGCGACAGGCCAAACTAGCCGGGCAATCAGCGAAGGGTCTGGGCATCGACCACATTATCTGCTCCTCACTCAGCCGAGCTCACGACACCGCCAAAATCATCGCCGAAGAGATTGGCTATCCGGTCGAGAAGATCGAGCTAAATAGCTTGCTGCTGGAGCGACACTTTGGCCAGATGGAGGGGCAGCCGTATCAACTCGACGCCGATGTCGATGGCTTTATTGATGTTGAAGCGCGCGAATCAGTCCTGGAACGTGCCAAGCTTACGCTGGAACATCTGGCACAGCTTAATGCGCAAGTAGTGCTCGTCGTTAGTCATGGCAGCTTCGGCCGAGCCTTCCGACATATCATCACGCCCGAAATACCGTACAATCAGAGCGATCCGACAACAAAACTCGCTAATGCTAAACTGACTAAGTTTATCTAGCTGATATACTATCTATAGCACTATATAAAATCAAAATGTTAAAAGATATCTTACTTCTGGGCGCCGGCTTCGTGGTCGGCTGCATGAACGCCATCGCGGGTGGTGGTATGCTGATAGGTTTCCCGATCCTGCTCGCCTGTGGCATTCCGGCGCTGAATGCCAACGCTACGTCAGGCCTGATCGTGCTGCCCGGACAGTTCACTTCGGCGCTTGGGTACCGCAACTATTTGCGTAAAACGCCGCGAAAATATGCGTGGCTGCTGGTACCTTGCGTCTTGGGTGCCCCGATCGGTGCGTACTTCCTGCGCCACACGCCGGGTTCTAAGTTCGAGGAGTTTGTACCAGGACTAATCCTATTTGCGGTAGCCCTGTTTGCCTTTCAGCCCTTCCTGCACGCCTACCTGCACAAGCACATGCGCACTCGTAGCAAGCGGGTAAAGCCCCTGGTGATTATCGGATTGTGCATGTTGCCGGTGGCTGTGTACGGAGGCTATTTCGGTGCCGGGCTCGGGTTCATCATGCTGGCGTTCCTGGGTTTCACAAAGATCCATGATGCACACCAAATGAATGCCATGAAGAATGTTGCCGCCACTGTCATGTGTCTGTGCTCGCTCATAGTTTTAGCCCCCGGCTCATTCATAAACTGGCATGCTGGTCTCCTCATGGCAGTCGGTGGTAGCGTCGGTGGCTACTGCGGTGCTCGCTACGCCCAAAAAGTCTCCAACCATGCTATTCGAATAGTTGTAATCTTCATAGGCATCGTAACTGCCACCTATCTGGCTGCCCGCAGCTACTAGACACTAGTAAATAAGTACTGGACATGCTACAATCTCCCCTGTTAAGTTGCACTCTGCAGCTCAGCCAAAAGGCCAAATTAGGGAGCGCAGTCGACCGTTTGGGCTTTTGAGAGGACGACCGTAGCCGTCAGTCGAAGCTTTTGGCAAATAGCCAAAACGAGACCGAGGCGTACGGGAGGACGAGGCGGCGTAGCTCAGCTGGTTAGAGCACGAGACTCATAAGCTCGGGGTCACAGGTTCAAGTCCTGTCGCCGCTACCAAATCAGAATTTTTAGCCTCTTTGGAGGCTATTTTTCGTATTAAGGGATAAGAATTGCTCAAAACTGGGGTTCTAAATCCATCAATCAGTCGTATGTTAAGCCCCCCAGAAATACCCGATATCAATGGACGAAATAGTGTTTTACGATAACACGTCGATTAGTGGGCCGGACAACCAGCAAGTTTAATCAC
>DATMTN010000023.1:0-10292 GCA_035564115.1 Candidatus Microsaccharimonas sp.
GTGAACTGTGGCTGGTAAAAAGCTAGGTTTTGATCCTCACGTCACTGTATAATGAAACTCTATAGAACATAGTGAGAGGGCTACACCGAAATAATCATGAGTGATCCTAAAAAGCCAGCCGGCCGACCTCGCCGCTCGACAACTACGAGCAGCAATAGTAATAAGAAAGCGCTCACCCTGCATCGCAGCTTTGGTGATCGTATGAAGAGTCGCAAACTTGCGCGTTCCACTCGCAAAGCGGCCTATTTGAGCACTTTACCGAAGGACCCTTGGAAGCGTGTTCTGTATCGACTGCACCCGAAACGGCTGGCAGCGTACTGGTTCAGTCGCGAAGGTGGCATCATGGCCCTCAAGATTACCGGCGTCGGTATCGTTGCTGGCTTCCTGATTATCATTGGCCTATTCGCTTACTTCCGCAAAGATCTGCCGAAGATTAAAGATATTTCCGGCGACAAACTCGGGGGCAGTATCACCTATTACGACAGAACCGGGCAAACAGTGCTCTGGCAGGATTATGATGCCATTAAACGCGTGCCTGTCGAGACCAATCAAATGTCTCCGTATGTCAGAGAGGCAACTGTTGCTATCGAAGATAAAGATTTCTATAACCATGGCGCCTTCGACGTTCGCGGTATTATGCGTGCCGGTGTCCATGACCTAGTAGGCGGAGGCGGTACGCAGGGCGGCTCAACCATCACCCAGCAGCTCGTGAAGCTCAATGAACAGTGGACCGATAACCGCACCATTACCCGCAAGGTAAAGGAACTTATCCTGGCAGTCGAGCTGGAGCGCGAGTATAAGAAAGATGATATCTTGACGGCCTACCTAAATATCGCGCCTTATGGCGGCGTTGAGAACGGTGTGGAGTCGGCCTCGCGTGACTACTTTGGTATTAGTGCCAAAGACCTCAGCCTAGCCCAAGCAGTCATGCTGGCGGCTATTCCGAAGGCACCTTCGACGTATTCACCCTACGGAAGCACCCAGTTTAACCCGCAAGCTGGCGGTACCTTCGACAAGCAGCTTCTGCAAGCTCGCATGGACTACATCCTCGACCAAATGGTCAGCCAGAAGCTAATCAAAGCCGATCAGGCAGCCGCTGCCAAGAAGGTTGATGTCTTGGCACAGATTCATCCACTCCAGCCAAAATATAGTGGCATCAAGGCTCCATACTTCGTTCTAGCCGCCAAGCAAGAGCTCCAAAACAAGTATGGCCAGAGTACTGTCCAGCGAGGTGGTTGGAAGGTGACCACCACACTCAACCTCAGCCTGCAGGATACTGCCGACCAATTAGTCCAGAGCAATATCGCAAACGTAACCCGATTAACTCATGGCCTAGCAGATGAGCAAGCAACTGTGTTGGAAGATGTCCCGACCGGCCAGATCCAAGCCCTCGTTGGCGGCACCGACTTCTTCAATGCCGATCATGGTCAGAACAACTACGCTGCCAGTGAGGAGATCTCACCCGGTTCCAGCTTTAAGCCGTACGACTACACCACGCTCATCAACAACAATAATAACGTCGGTGCCGGATCGGTACTCTATGACACCAAGACGGCATTGCCCGGCTACCCTAACACCTGCGATCATAACCCATACGTCCGTGGTGCCGCGCCATGTCCTGGCGGTACCGCGCCAGCTGCCTACGACTACGACAACCGCTTCCCTGGGCCCGTGACCCTACGCTATGCACTTGGTGGCTCCCGTAACGTTCCAGCCATGAAAGCCATGCTCGAGTCCGACCCAACCGACAAGACAAGCAACCGCGTTAACTCGATCAACAAAGTCATTAGTACAGCGAGCGCCATGATGGATAACCAATACAACAAGGGTAGCGCCTACAAGTGTTACTCCGACGAGCTGCGCACCGTCCAGACTCAATGTTACGCGGCATCTGCCATTGGTGACGGCGCCTACCTACACCTCGACGACCACGTTAACGGTCTCGCGACCCTTGGCCGTCTGGGGAGTGCCATCCCTCGTACCTACATCCTGCAAATTGATGATGGCTCAGGCAAACCAATCTACAAGTGGCAACAGCCAAAGGGTAAGCAAGTCGTTAAGCAAGACTCGGCCTATATCGTCGACGACATGGCCAGTGACCCAAGGGCCAGCTACCTGCCGGGTAGTTGTACCGACACAAGCTGCACGAAGCTGTCCTCGTTCGGCTACAAATTCCACCGCTTCAACGGTTGGCACTTCGCTGTCAAGACTGGTACCACCAACTTCGGTTACGATGGTCTGATGACCAGCTGGTCGAGCAAATATGCAGTGGCTACCTGGGTCGGCAATAACAAGGACAACGTCAACATTCAGCAATACGGTGCCCAGATGGAGACCCTTACTGAGCCAGTTACCCGTGGGCTTATGGAAGCTGCCCATACCAATCTAGCACCTGCTAACTGGGTCAAACCATCAGATGTCAAGACTGAGCAGGCCTACATCTTGAACCACAAGATTTCGAGTAACGGCGAGATACCACCAAGCCCCAGCCAGGACCTCTATCCGAGCTGGTACGCCGGTGGCCAGAGCAAGACCAACACCTCCGCCATACTCGACAAGGTATCTGGCAAGCTAGCAACGAGCTGTACGCCAGACCTCGCCAAGGACCAGCAGACCAATGGCAATGCTGATAGCTGGAACATCGACCTCTGGTCTGGCGGTAAACCAAGCACTGGCACCGCCGCCAAGACGACCGGCAATGGTACTGCGGCAACAGACGACGTTCACAGCTGTAATGATAGTCCGCCTCAGGTTACCGTTACCGTAAATGGTGGCCCGGGCTCATATACAATGGCAATTGTAGCGACACAGGGTACTCATCCGCTTTCAGGTGGTGACTACACGACAGCACCTGCTGGTACGGTTACCGTAAGCATTGCTGGGCAAACTATATGTACACTCAACATTCCGGCCAGTTCAAGTGATGTCTTTAACGACAGCTCTTCGTGTACTTATACCCCAACAAGCGCTCAGCAAGCAACCGTAACAGCCATGGTTGTTGACAGTGTACTGTTCTCTGGATCATCCACGAGTGACACTATAAATTTTTCCCCAGCGCCCACAGTGGCGCCACTGACACTGGGAAACATCGGAAGCAACACAATTAATTGGTCAGGTGGAACACCAACCTACAATGTCACGCGTGATGGAGTACCTATCGTAAGTTGTACAAACGTTAGTGGAACAAGCTGCAGCGCGTCTACCAGCGGTCACCACACCTATCAAATAACCGATAGTAGTGGCAAAACTGACACTAAGATAAACTAGTCTTTTTCGAGAAATGTATTCAGCGCTTCACGCACTGACGATACACTGTGCAAGAAGGTATCTTTCTTGCCCGCTGTCGTGGGCCCAATAGCGACCTCAAAGCCTAGCTTCTTGGCCTCGGCCACGCGCTTGTCTATATGCGGCACATGGCGAATTTCGCCTGACAGACCAATTTCGCCAAACACAGCTGCATTCTTCTTAAGCTGCATACCCCGCGATGCGGAAGCAATAGCCATACAGATGGCCAGGTCAGCTGCGGGCTCACGAATTTGCATGCCACCCACAATGTTCACGTAAATATCCATGTCAGCCAGGTTGAGCTTTGTGCGACGCTCTAGCATAGCCACAAGTAGGTTTAGGCGATTCAAATCCACGCCACTGGCTGCACGCTTGGGGTAGCCATAGCTCGTTTTGTTCACGAGGGCTTGGACTTCGACCAATAACGGCCTCGTGCCTTCCATAGTTGCCAGCACGACCGAGCCATCAGTTATCTGACGCTCCGCGAGCAATGCTGCCGAGGGATTCTCAACTGGCTGCAGGCCATTGTCCACCATCTCGAATATGCCAGCTTCGTTCGTCGAGCCAAAACGGTTCTTGATAGCTCGCAAAATTTTGAAACCGCCGTAACGATCACCTTCCAGCTGCAACACAACGTCTACGACGTGCTCCAGTACCTTCGGTCCGGCGATCGAACCTTCCTTGGTGACATGTCCCACAATAATAATCGCCGTATCTGAGTGCTTAGCCGCCATGGTCAGCAGCTGCGTACTGTTCGTAATTTGCGACACCGTTCCCGCTGCCGAGCTAACTGCTGCTGCTGTCATGGTCTGAATCGAATCCACGACCACCAGCTTGAACTCGCGACTGGCAATGGTGGCTGCAATATCATCGGCCGATGTGCTGGTTGCCAGCTGTAGCTCAGGACGCAGCGTTCCAAGCCGCTGAGCACGCAACCCCACCTGATGCGACGACTCTTCCCCGCTGACGTACAATACTGGCTCATTGGCTGCCACAGCATACGCGAGCTGCAGTAGTAGCGTACTCTTGCCAATGCCCGGCTGACCGGCAATCAGATTGACACTCCCGGCGACAATGCCACCACCAAAGACGTCATCGATTTCCGATATGCCCGAACGCAACCGTGGTGCGTCGTGGGCGACCACACTATCAACACTTGCTGCCTGTAAACGTTTACCAGCTGAGACGTTATTGGCACTCACGACCACCGGTGCTTCCTCGATGATAGTATTCCATTCACCGCACTGCGCACAGCGGCCAGCCCACGAGCTGGTCATCGCGCCACAGTTACTACAGACAAACTTGCTAATAGGCTTTTTAGCCATCTCCCTCTTTCCTTTTGTAATAGTTAGTCTATCACTTCGTGCCGACTGGTGCGACACTACTGTTGATTTCGTTAGTCAGCGCTTGAGCTTCGAGCGCAATAGCATTCCGCTCATTCACTAGGTTGTTGTACTGATCAATCAAACTGCGTAACTGAGCTACCTCGCTATTGTAGACATTTACGCTATTGTTATACCCTGGCACACCGGCGTTGTAAGCACTGATGTTGTTACTGTCCTTCAGCGCCTGCAGCTGATCTGACTGCGCATTCAAAGCCTGATCCTTATTACTTAAATCAGCCTTTAGGCTGTCGATCTGCGACTTCCAGGCTGTCAACTGGGCATCGTCAGCTTTGATAGCGGCTTGTCGGGATGTAAATTCAGCCTCGTATTGAGCAGCATAGCCGGTGATTTTACTGCGATCTGTAAAGTAGCGCTTATAGTACTGCTCGAGTGGTGCCGGCAAATTGGCGACCTCAGTACCAAAGATCGAGTGCATTTCATTTACTAGTTCGGTTGGTTCAGTCGAGCGATAGGCTTCGATGGTTTGTCGCACACGCTCATCGGTGAGCCCATGATTAAAGTAGTCACGTAACTGGCTGTCGATGTTTGCGCGCTCTTTAGACGACAATCGGTCGTACGCCGCATGCAACATCTCGTGTGCAGTTGTCACTTGCTCGACGCCATTCAACCTTGGATCGGTCACACTCAGCACAAATATGCCGTTCTGGAAGCCATGGTAACAACCCAATACGATTGTCTGCTCGCCCTTACTTGCGCACTGTGTAAAGTCCGCCTTCTCCTCCAGGGCTGGTTGATTTACATAGAGCACCCGGCGCGCATATGGGGTCATGGTATCGTCGCTCGCCAGTTGCACGACAGCAGCTGGTGCCGTGTAATTACGCAGCTTGTACCAGTCGTAGAGGTTCCAGCGCTCCTTGTACACTACGCCGAGCCCAACTAACAAGATCAGAAATAGGAGTAGCAAGAATTTGCGAGCGGTTGGAGATTTTGTAGGACGTTTCGGTGTCATGGTGCGCAATTATTTACATCTACTGTAACAGGTAGGTGGCTATTTTTGCCAGACTATTCGCTCGTGGTAACGTATGACAGTTTGCCGTTCTTAGCAGCCACTTGGACGATTTCGCCCTTCTCGTACTTATCGTCGAGCAAGTCCAAAGCCACCTGGTCCTCGATTGTATCCTGGATGAGCCGACGCAGCGGTCGTACACCATTGTGGGCATCGTAGCCATTGTCGAGGAGGTACTGCTTGGCAGCCGGTGTCAACTGGACACTAAGACCCTTTTTCTGGAGTCGTGCCTTCAGGTCATCAATTTGCAGATCAATAATCTTGAAGATGTCTTTCTGGGTTAATGCCCGGAAGACAATCGTCTTGTCGATACGGTTTAGTAGCTCGGGGCGGAACATTTTCTTCAGTTCGTCCCGTACCAAATCACTATTGGTCTCATGGAGAGCATCCAGATCTTTCAGATCATGGCCACCACGGGCGTGGAAACCAAAGTTCGCTTCTTTCTGGAGCTTATCGGCCCCGATGTTACTCGTCATGATGATGATTGTATTCGTGAAGTCAATTTTGCGGCCCTTTGCATCCGTCAAATAACCATCTTCAAGCAGTTGGAGCATCATGTTGAAGACATCGGGGTGGGCTTTTTCGATTTCGTCGAACAATACCAGGCTGTATGGCTGGCGGCGGATACGGTCAGTCAGCTGGCCGCCATCATCGTAACCGACATAGCCGGCCGGAGCACCAACCAATCGAGATACATTATGCGGTTGCTCGAACTCGCTCATATCGATTTTGATGAGAGCGTTTTCGGAACCGTAGTATTCACGAGCCAGAACACGAGCCAGCTCAGTCTTGCCGACACCGGTGGGGCCTAGAAAGATAAAGGAACCAACTGGACGCTTTTCGCTGCCGACCCCGGAACGGTTACGACGGATTGCTCTCGAAACAGCCTCAACAGCCTCGTGCTGACCGATAACATATTTGCCCAGCGTCTTCTCGAGCGTCAGCAAGTACTTGGCCTCCGATCGGATGACCTTCCTGACGGGTACACCCGTCATACGAGCCACGACTTCGGCGAGGTCTTCGCTGGTCACGGTCAGACGCTTTGTAGCCTTGGTGCTGGCGTGTAGCTTAGCCAGCTCTTCATCAATCTGTGATGCCCGTTGTTTGGCCTTCGCAGCACGCTCATAGTCCTCGGCATCTACCGCTTCATCAATACGAGCGTTTACAAGTTTTAGTTCTTTCTGGAGAGCACGAACTTCGGGCGAAGTCTTGCCACGATCAATCCGGAGATGCGCCGATGTTTCATCGATGAGATCGATCGCCTTGTCTGGCATGAAGCGGTCATTGACGTAACGCTTGGCGAGCGTGACGGCGTCTTCAAGTACTTCATCGCTCAGTTTTACGCCATGGAAAGCTTCATAGTGCTTACGGAGACCCTTTAGGATAGCCAGCGTCTCGCTTGGGGTCGTCTCGGGTACTTGCACTGGTTGGAAGCGACGCTCTAGAGCAGCATCCTTCTCGATGTATTTCGTATATTCATTGGTGGTGGTGGCACCAATCAGCTGGATTTTGCCGCGAGCCAAAGCTGGCTTCAAAATATTACCAGCGTCCATAGCGCCCTCCGCGGCACCGGCACCCACAATCAAGTGTAGCTCATCGATAAAGATAATCGTCTTGCTATCTTTCTCGAGTTCACCCATGACTTTTTTGAGGCGTTCTTCGAACTCACCCCGGTACTTCGTGCCGGCGATCATGCCTGCTAAATCGAGTAGGACGATGCGCTTATCCATTAGGCTGTCTGGCACGTCTTCGGCGACGATGCGTTGCGCCAGCCCCTCGACGATCGCTGTTTTACCAACACCTGGCTCACCAATCAGTACTGGGTTGTTCTTGGTGCGGCGATTGAGAATGGTAACGACTCGCTTAATCTGATTGTCACGGCCAACCACCGGGTCAAGTTTGCCGGAGCGAGCCTGAGCAGTTAGATCAGTGCCATATACATCCAGAGCAGTCTTACGAGCCGATTTCTTGCCACGGCGGCCAGTCTCGGTTGGCTCAGACTCTTCGTACTGTTGGCGGTTGAGCAGCTGTTCGACCTCGCTCACCAGTGAATCCACATCAATCTTTAGACTGGTTAACAGTTTCGCACCCTGAGAATTCTTCTGGCTCAGAATGCTATATAGAATGTGCTCTGTGCCGCAATAGTCTTGGTCGTATTCCTGCGCGATGTCATAGGCCATCTTCAGCGTTAATTTAGCGGTCTCGCTCAGGCCTTTGGCGCCGACATTCAACAGCAAAGTTTTCGGTGTACCATTCAGTGCCATACGTGCCCGATCGAGCGTGATGCCGGCACCCTCGAGTATCTTGGCACCCATGCTTTCCTCTTGGGCAAGTACACCCAGCAGCAGGTGCTCGGTACCTACGTAGGCGCTTCCGAAGCTACGAGCGAGAGCGTCGGCGTGCTTCAGGCTTTGCAGCGCATTATTAGTCAAGTGATTCAGAAATTCTTGGAAGTCAGGAGAGTTTGGCATCATAGTTTTATTGTCCTCCATTTGACCTGATAAATCTGTGAGATTTCTCAGCTTTTACGATAGGAGCCGTGTGCTTTTTTACGAGCAAAAGGTTCTATGAACCATAATACGCCAATTAGCACTCTAACGTCAAGAGTGCTAATTTAGCTTCTTAGCGACTTTTGGGATGTCGGCGCGCCCGGCCGCTTCCACCCTTGCGGACAGGGTTTATGCCATTGGGCATTTTAGCAAGTTGACCTTGTTTTACAGGGAATGCACTGCCCTCTTCCCATCCCACATGCGCGATCCGCCGTTTCACTGGGAAATCATTATCATAGCCCGCGAAATGCGTCACAGCCTTGCCGAGTCGCGGTACTTGACGCGTGAAATAGAGGACATCTGCACCGTAATAGCCAGCCTCCGCCAATCCCGAACTGCTCGCAGCGGCGTGTACGGTAAGCAGCACCGCCCGATGGTACTGGACCTGCTTATGGCGGACTAAGCTCCTCACAAACTCATCTTCAACATCTGGCGTAATATATGCTTCGACGTCATGTGAGCGACCGTGGAACCCTGCAGGTTTCACAGCACTCGGTAACGGTTCGAGAAAATAGGGACTAGACAGTACGATTTTGGCGAGAGCTTCTTCACTAGGCTGTTCGCCAAAACTCACATCGTGGCACAGTGATCGGACAATCTCGTCTTCAATGCTCAGTAAACTATCGAGTCCTGGTACCGCCCGGTGAAAGGCGTCGTATCCATCGCTCATACCTGTCTCTGCTACTGACTCTGCCATTGGTGTTTCCATCTGAAATATTGGGATCAGTGTAGCACAAAAAGAGGCCTGCATTATCGACAGGCCTCTCATCTGCAAATGCAGATCGACTATTCGCCGTGCTCTTCGATGGCGTCGAGTAACGCGTTTTCGAGCTCAGTCTTCTTCTTCAGCTTTGGTGGAGCCTTTGGTGCAGCAGCTTCAGCGGCTGGGGCCTCTGGTGCGCTAGTGGCATTGTCCTTTTCGGCTTCGATATCCAGCTCATAACCTGTCAGCTTGCTGGCGAGACGGACGTTCTGACCGCTCTTACCGATAGCAATGCTCAGCTGATCCTCTGGTACGAGCACCTTAGCCTTCTGGTTCTTTTCATCCAGGATAACTTTAGCTACGCGAGTTGGACTCAAAGCGTTGGTGATGTACTCGACAGTGTCGTCACTCCAGACAATAATATCGATTTTCTCTTGCTCACCCACTTCGGAAACAACAGCGTTGACACGCGTGCCGTGACCACCCACAAAGGTACCAACTGGGTCAACACCAGGCACGTTAGATGCAACTGCAATCTTTGAACGCACGCCAGCTTCCCGGGCAATGCCCTTAATCTCGACAGCACCGCTCTCCATTTCCGGCACTTCAGCGCGGAACAGCCACTCGATGAATTCCTTATTGCCACGGCTAACAACCAGCTGGGGACCACGGAAACCACGCTCCACATCCTTCAGATACACCTTCAGACGCTGGCCGGGGTAGTAGCGCTCGCCCTGGATTTGCTCGCTGCGGGGCATGATGCCCTGTGCCTTACCAAGGTCGATACGACAAATGTTGCCTTCAACGCGTGAAACCACAGCGTTGATGACAGTACCAATCTTGTCCTCATATTCTTCCATGACAATTTCGCGTTCTGCTTCGCGCAGCCGTTGCAGGATAACCTGCTTGGCGGTCTGAGCAGCCACACGGCCAAATGATTCGACCTTCTCGTGGATCTCAATCAGATCACCAATCTTGGCGTTCTTCTTCATGACCTGAGCGTCAGCCAGAGAGATTTCGTAGGCTTCATCACCCACGCGCTCGACGACCTCCTTGCTAATATAGGCATCAACGTCACCTGTGTTGAGGTTCATGCTGACGCGAATTTCCTGTTCGCGGTCACCATAGTCACGGCGATAGGCCGCAGCCAAAGCCTGCTCGACAACTTCCTGCACAGTTTCCTCTGGCAAGTTCTTTTCTTCGGCAATTGCCTTAATGGCAACTGCGAGTTGCTTAAAATCCATATCCATCTATTTTCTCCTTTTCTTAATTGTCCAAATTGTAGATGACTAAATTGAGTAGTTCCTGGTACGAAAAAATCCGACCTGCCGGCCGGACTGAAC
>DATMTN010000024.1:0-5178 GCA_035564115.1 Candidatus Microsaccharimonas sp.
GTTGCGGTTTATTGTTGCGATTGAATCGACGTATGAAGCCAAGCCAGAGTCTATGGACTCTGCGTAGCGTCGTTGCCCTTCTTGACTATAGCCGCTTGCTGCAGCGGCAATTTGGCCGAGAGATTGAAGCATGACAGTATCAGCTACTTCCACGGGGGGTTCGAAATGGAAATGAGCGCCGTAGCTATCAAAATCAGAAATGTATTGCATTCACATATTATGCGCTATAAGCAACGATATGTCAAATATAGGTCAATAAAAGTAGTGGTGGCTGCTTGAAATTGGCGGAGAGACGGGGATTCGAACCCCGGAGACGATTGCTCGCCTACACACTTTCCAGGCGTGCCAGTTCAACCACTCCTGCATCTCTCCGCGATTTGGTGGTGGACTGGAGAATTATAGCAGACTCACAGATTAAAATTACTACAAAAACACCTTGCCGATCTGGCAAATTCAGCGCTACACTATATTCTAATGCCTGTTATAGAGCTTAAAGACGTCAGTAAACTGTACGGCTTCGGCGACGCAACCACGCTTGCGCTCGACGAGGTTAGTTTGAGTATTGATGAGGGTGAATTCGTGGCTATCATGGGTCCGAGTGGCTGTGGCAAATCAACACTCATGAATATCATTGGCTTGCTTGACCGTCCGACGCATGGTGAGTTTTCGCTGAATGGCCGGAAAGTTGCTCGTATGAAGCCAAATCGCGCGGCCAAGATTAGGCGCGATACCATCGGCTTTATCTTTCAGTCGTTCAATCTCCTACCCCGCCTGACTGCACTGGAAAATGTGGCTCTACCCCTCACCTACCACACCAACATGAGCCACACCAAGCGCATGAAGATGGGGAGTAGTATTTTGGAGCGTGTCGGTATGCAAGAGCGCGAGTATTTCCTGCCCAGCCAGCTCAGCGGTGGTCAAGTCCAGTCAGTGGCAATTGCTCGAGCACTCGTGAACAATCCGAAGTTGATTATTGCCGATGAACCGACGGGCAATCTCGATAGCAATGGTTCGCGACTGGTGATGGAGCTACTCAGTGAGATTCACAATATGGGGAATACAATTCTTTTCGTGACTCATAATCCGGAGCTCACCCGTTATGCCACTCGGGTGATTTATATGCATGATGGACAGATCATTCAGGACGAAGCTACGGCCATTGGCCAAGTGGCGGCGACTGCGCGACGTGGTATGTATAAAATTGCTCAAAAGACTGAAGAAGATGACTTGGCAGGAGTTTCAGCACTCATGAAGGCTAAGCCAACCAAGGACACCAAGCCGGCTCGCAGCCATAAAGCTACCACGAGCAAGAAACGAACCACTACGCGGCGTAAAGCGACGCGCAAGGGAGGCCAGAAATGAGATCTCTGACCCGTGAAAACTTACGGAATGCCCGTAAGGTTATCCAGACGCATCGTGGCCGAAGCTATATGACGATGCTTGGTATTGTTATCGGTATTGCCTCGGTCGTGACGGTTGCGAGTATTGGCGAGGGTATTAAACACCAAGTGGTCGGTCAGGTTAATCATGCCGGTGATACACTCATTACCGTTCGTCCTGGTGCTGATCTTAGTGTGCACGGCAGCCTGCGCTCACTTATTGCGCCGCGGGCTACCGGAAGCTTATCGGCGAAGGATGCTATGGCCGTGAGCCATACTGCGCATGTATCACTGTCGACACCGTTGGCCCTCGTCACAGGCACGTTGACTGCGAATCACGGTTCATATACGGCTGGACCAGTGGTAGGAGTTGGCAATGATTTACCGCGACTCGTTAACCAAACGGTTGCGTATGGCGCGTTTTTTACTGACGATGATGCCGGGCAAAATGTAGCAGTACTTGGTGCTCATGCCGCCCAAACGCTGTTTGATAGCGAGGTGCCTTTGGGTCAGACGTTCACATTTAGAGGTAAGCAGTTCATCGTTGATGGTGTTTTGAACGAGTTCCCCACCGTCGCATTGTCATCGGATATCTCGTACAACGATGCGGTCTTCATCCCCTACTCGACCGCTCGTCTGCTGACCGACAATAGCGTGCAGCCCTACGAGGTGCTGGCTAAGGCAGACAGTAAACAGTCTGTAGACGCAGCGGTGCAATCAGTGAATGCCACGCTCCTCAAGAACCACGGTGGCACCAAAGATTTCTCGGTACTAAAAGCGAGCGATGACCTGGCTGCTACGAACAGCGTCCTGAATTTATTAACCGAACTGACGATGATTGCTGCAGGCATCTCCCTGTTTGTTGGCGGTATCGGCATCATGAATATTACCCTGGTTTCGGTGACTGAGCGACTGCACGAAATAGGCATTCGCAAGGCTGTCGGTGCAACGAATCGTCAGATCCTTAACGAGTTTGTAGCCGAGGCGGTCGTACTCTCAGTGTTTGGCGCAATTGCCGGCATCATTGTGTCGTTGGCGATAAACCTGGTCTTGCGTATCATGACTAACATCGCACCGGTTGTGCAATGGCAGGTTCTGGTAGGCGCCACCCTCGTATCGGTGTGTATCGGCATTTTATTTGGTTCGGTGCCCGCACTTAAGGCTGCCCGCAAAGACCCGATTGCCGCTCTCCGCGGCGAGTAGGCGTTGCCGGTTTGGCACATTTCGGGCGGAAGCTCCAGTCCGCAATTCACCGTACATCTCTGTACTCCTCGTTTGCGCGCTTCGCTTTCCATCCCGAACTGTACTCAAACGGGCAATTCCTAGACTCCTGTTAGAAGAACGAAACGATGGCTGCGATGCCGGCAACTGTCATCATGGCAGTGACAATCCAACCAAGAGCAGTGACGTAGGGTTTATTGGCCCACTTGCCCATGATTTTTTTGTTACTGCTCATCATGACGATAAGCGCCAGGATAATAGGTGCAGCCAGAGCATTGCCGATGGCGGCATAGATAAGTGCTTTGATAGGATCAAGTCCTATAAAGTTTATCGACAACCCAACCACCATGGAAATGATAATAATACCGTAGAACGCGTAGGCCTGGTTCAGGTTTCGGTAAAGGCCTTCCTTCCAGCGGAAACTTTCAGCAAATGCATAGGAGCTGCTACCAGCCAGTACCGGGATTGCTAACATGCCTGTACCGATGATTCCGAGTGAGAATAGGAAGTATGTGGCGTTACCGGCGAGCGGTTTGAGCGCTTGAGCTGCCTGGGCAGTAGTCTTGATTTCGGTAATCCCATGAGTGAAGAGTACCCCGCCGCAAGCAGCAACAATGAAAAACATCACGAGGTTACTGAGAAGCATGCCAGACCAGACGTCAATGCGCATGCTTCGCATCTCGGCTTTGGTGGTGACAGTCTGGCGCGACTGAAGTGTGGTTTTGCCCTGGAGGATTTGCTCCTCAACTTCCTGTGAGGTTTGCCAAAAGAATAGGTAGGGCGAGATGGTGGTACCCAGTATAGCCGCGACAAGCAGCAGTTCAGACTTATTAAAGCTGATATGGGGCACGAATGTTTGGCTGAGAACCTGGTGCCAGTTCAGATGGGCCATAAGCGCCGAGAAGACGTAGGCAAACAGTACCATGGCCAGCCATTTCAGGTATTTGGCATATTTGACGTAGGGGGTAAAAATTTGCAGATACAGACTGATGGCACCAAGCGCAATTACCAGAAAGCCAAAGTTGAGCCGTGGGTTGAGTAGCTGGACCGCTTTTGCCATTGCGCCTAGGTCGGCACCGATGTTGAAAGTATTTGCAACGAATAGAATCAGGGTGCAAGTCTGAAGCATAGTCTTGGAAAAGTGAATGCGAATGTTCCCGGCAAGCCCCCGCCCTGTTACGAGGCCGATACGGGCACACATCTCCTGCACGATAGCCATCAATGGGAATGTTAGCGGAGCAAGCCACAGGAACTTAAAACCAAACTGAGCACCAGTCTGACTATAGGTTGCGATGCCTGATGGGTCGTCATCTGAGGCACCCGTCGTGAGACCGGGGCCAAGCATATGCCAATAACCCTTAGTCTTCTCGACGACGTGGGTTGCTGGCAGCACAGTGCTCATGGTCTGAGCGGCAACGACAGCTGTGTCGAGAATTTCGGCTGGTACTTCAACACTCTTTTTGAGTAGCTCTTCGGATTTTTTCATTTTTTTACAAAGGTTATGAGCCAAATTGTATCAGCTATACCAGTAGTTTTCAATAAGCACAACTACTATGGATACCTATTATTCAGCGCAGGTACCAGTGCTGACCTGCTGATTCCGAGCTCGAGCTTGAGTAATCTCCTGTGCAACTGCACCCGAGGTGAGCGCGTAGCCAACATGTTTGTAGGAGGTGGACTCGGCGAAGACGACACCGATAACTGAGCCATCTTTGGCGATCACTGGCCCACCAGAGTTGCCGGGGATGATATCCGCTCGCAGCTCGTATACTTTACGGAGAACGTTGCCCTGGCCGTAGATATTACGGCCTGTCGCCGTGAAGCTATCGAGTATGGCTGCTGGTTTGGCGCTAAAGCTGCCACCCCCCGGGTAGCCGATCACCGCACCGGCTGTGCCCTGGCTTGCTTCGGTTGTATTGAACACAAGTGGTGTACCAGCCAGTCTGCTCGTTCGCAGTACTGCTAGGTCGAGGTCTGGGTCAAACCAAATAGCTGCAGCTGTTCGGGTGCCATTACTGTCGATAATATATGGCGTGTGAATGCCGGCAACCACATGGGCGTTCGTTGCGACCAGACCGTTGCCGACCACAAACCCAGACCCATCGACGATTCCACCGCAGCCTTGCCCTTGGATTTTCACGACCGATGCTGCATCGGCTCGTACGGCTGCTTCCAAGTCACCAAGGTCTGGGAGTGGGACGTTCGCTGGCGGTACTGGCTCACTGCCACTAAATACCTCTGGAAATCCATTGGGATCAATAAGTTTGCCAATGCTCGCTATCACCGTCGGGGCGGCCGGCAGATGCCTATCCAATAGTGTTACGATCCGTGACCCCTTGATAGTATCTTGGAGCCCCGCGAGCTGGGTGGACTGGACGATCGACGCGCTGAGCCAGACCGCTACTAATACTGAAATAACCGCGAGCCCAGATCCAAGAGTGTTGTCGGCGGCATCAATACGTTTCAGCGTTAGCTTGGTTTTAAGGAGAATACCTAGGTATTCTCCAATGGTCAGAAATAGAAAAGCAACGCCGAGCGTCGTGACGAGTGTGACGATTGATTTGGCGCCTTGGGTATC
>DATMTN010000025.1:0-55644 GCA_035564115.1 Candidatus Microsaccharimonas sp.
TGAGGGGCTCGAACCCCCGACCCCCTCGGTGTAAACGAGGTGCTCTAGCCAACTGAGCTAATCACCCGGGCTTTGTAAATTGTATCATGTGGTGCGGACGAGAGGACTTGAACCTCCACCCCTTGCAGGACTACCACCTCAAAGTAGCGCGTCTACCAATTCCGCCACGTCCGCGTGATAACCCGACTATCTTATCTGTTTTTGGTAAAAAACTCAAGGGGTAAACTAGCTCCGCGGCAGGTGTTGGTGCAAGTGAGCCAGATCGTACTCATTACGCAGCATGGGCCGGACATCATCATGAGTCACATTTATCTTCACCCCAGGGTTCATGGTGTTGTATGGGTCAAAGATATTCTTCACTTTTTGGAACAACCCATACATCTCCTGGCCAAATTGCTTTGGTAGGTATGGACCGCGCAACCGTCCGTCGTTGTACTCGGCGCTCACACTACCGCCTAGACTAATAACTAGTTTGTAATATTCGTCCATAAGCTTGAAGACCTTCTGGCGATCGCCAACTGCCGACAGATCAAGATGGGGCTGCAAGTGGAAATTCGCGTCACCCGCATGACCCCAGACAGCTGGCTGCAGGCCATTGCGCTCAAAGAGCGCATAGATGCCATCGAGGTACTCACTGAAACGCTCCAAAGGCACAATACCGTCATCGATAACCGGCACTGCTTTGGCGTGTCCATGGACTGCCGACAATATGCTGCCCGAAGCCTGGCGGATCTTCCAGACGTCAGCTTGTTTGAGAGGCTCGGTCTCCTGTTTGTGTCCCGTCGCATAGGCCCCTAGTATTTTGCTGGCCCGTTTAACCGCCTTTTTTTGCTGACGTTCATTAGAACCGTCAAACTCCACTATCAGGGTCAGGGGTGGGAATGGTTCGTCAATGACATCTTTTAACTGGTTTGGATTGATCTTTTTTACGGCTTCTAGCAGGTGTTCGTCAACGAGTTCAATAGCCGATGGCATGTCCTCGCCCATTGCTCGAAGCTCGTGAACTGCTTTTTGGGCTTCGTTCGGGTCATTGAAGGCGGCGATGATCACAGTTGTTTCTGGGTTATACGGTTTGGTCGTCATAGTGGCCTCAGTAACGATTGCCAGCGTACCTTGCGAACCAACCAAGAGTGGTGTTAGGTCGAAGGACCCGTCCTGCCGCTTAATATCAGCCAGAGCATAGCCTGCATTGCTCTTCGTAACGCGTGGCACCGACTGCTCAACAAGCGCGCGGTGTTCATCGAGCAGGGTGTCGAGCGAACGATAGATCTCCCCTTCAAATGTTGCCAGACCAAGCTTTTTACTTAGCTCACGCTTTGTGAGTCGTTTCGTCTCAATCACCTCGCCATTAGCCAACACAGCCCGCATGCTACTGACGTAGGTACTAGTGTCTCCGTACTTGACTGTCTTTTCGCCGCTGGCGTTATTGGCGATAGCCCCGCCCACTGTGGAGTATTCTAAACTCGCCGGGAATGGCGGCAAGAATCGTCCATGCGTCTCGAGTGTCTGTTGCAGCTTGCCATACATGATACCGGGCTCAACAATGACATTGCCAGTTTTGCCATCGAACTCCACGACTCGATTCATATGAGCTGGAAATACCAGTACGATACCAGTACCGATAGCGGCTCCACTCTGGTCAGTACCAGCTCCACGAGCAGTAATGGGTATAGAGCGGCCCCGTTCTGCTAGTTGCCAGGCAAAACGGGTGACCTTACGAACATCGGCCTCACCACGGGGGTATACGATAATCGAGGGTATTGCGGCAAACACGCTACAGTCTGTCGAAAAAAAGCGCCGCGCATCGGTCGAGGTTACTACCTCACCGACTAAGTGTTCCTGCAGATAATGCGCTACTCTACTCATCTGTTGTTGCGGTCTTTCCCATCTGTATTCTGGAGTCTACTATAGCATATTGCTTGTGGCTCGGATACGACTTGTGGCCAAAACAAAAGACCGACTTTCATCGGTCTCTTGTTTTGGTGCGGACGAGAGGACTTGAACCTCCACATCTTGCGATACTAGTACCTGAAACTAGCGCGTCTACCAATTCCGCCACGTCCGCTCGTCGTCCCGTACGCTTCTATCTCGTTTTAGCTAGTCGCCAAAACTTCGATTCACAGCTACGGTCCTCCTCTCAAAATCCCAAACGGTCGACTTCGCTCCCTGGTTTGGTATTTTGGACTAGTCAATCGTATCTGTTTTTTGTAAAAAACTCAAGGGGTGAGGTGGTTATTTGTTCGTGACTTCGCTCGTCAGAACCATCCAGTTCTGGACATTGTTGAGCCTATCGGTGCCCGTATTTACCACTTTGGCATCCAGACCATAGACCGTCTGGTGTGTCAGGTACTGGAATCGTGGTTGATACAGTCCCACTGCTGGCGCATCCTGTTGCCAAGTCTGCAGGAACGGTCGGTATTTAATCGCTCGGAGCACAGGGTCCAGGCGAGTACGGCCAGCCTCCAATGCCGCATCGGCTGTCGTCGACTTGTACAGTGACAAATTCAACCGCGTAGAGCGTGGATCGGCCTGTGTACTGTCCCAGTAGACGTAAACATCCGGGTCGACGCCTATCGATATACCATACAACACAACATCGTATGTGTGGTTTGCCAAAGCGTTCTGAAAGTCTTGCGGGCTAGCCTCATCCGGGATGATAACTTTCACACCCAGACTCTGCCAGGCAGCTTTCAGTCCAGCAACAACTTTTGCATTCTCGGGTGTGCTGTTTGCTACCAGTGAAATGCTGAGTGGCTTACCGTCCTTGTAGCGAAGACCTTGCTTACCCACCAGCCAGCCAGCCTTATCGAGCGCAGCTCGGGCTGCCTGAGGGTCGAAGCTAAGCTGCTGAAGACTTGGATCGTAACCAACCTGCCCCTTTAGCAGCGGCTCACGAACTGGCCGCGTTGGATAGCCGAGTGCTCCCTGAATGTGTGCTGCATCAGTGCCCTGGACCAGTGCTCGGCGCACCTGTGCATCACTTAAAATACCCGTCGAAGTATTAAAGAATGCCATGTTTGCGGCTGTCAGTACCAAGTCATACTGATGGGTACCGCTTGTTGGCGCATCATATGACACCGGTGGAACCATCGCCGTAAGCTGTTTAGCATCAAACGTATCGGTCAGTGTTTTCTCATTGGTAAACGAGTGGACGACAAAACTGCTGAGCTTAGGCGTACCTAACGCATATCCATCAAACGGCTTCAGGGCAATCAGCACCTGCCTGTCATCACCCTTTGCTCCCTTAACCTGGAGTGCATCCCACCGAAACGGACCAGCGCCTATTGGGTGCAGGCTGTTGAACTCGAGCGAGCGCCAAGAAGTCGGTGGTAAATTCTGAAACGCATGGGCTGGCAAGATGCCGGTCGTTAGCGAGTAGGGGAAAGCCGCCAACGGATTAGACAGTTGAAATACTACCGTATACGCATCTTTCTTCGTTATCGTCACCCCCTGCCAACTACTAGCCAAAGGTGATTGAGCATCTGGGTTCTGAATAGCCTTGAACGTGAAGACAACATCATCAGCCGTGAGTGCTTTTCCATCTTGCCAAGTCAGGTTCGGACGTAGATGCACCGTATAGGTTGTACCGCTGGCGTCCACATCCCAGCTTTTGGCTAAGTCCCCTGTCAGCGTGTTCTTATTGTCGTAGGTTAGGAGCCCGGCAAACACGAGGCGAGAAACAGTGGTGTCCACCTCACTCGTAGCATAGATGGGGTTGGCATTCGTGAAATTACCAAAGATGCCTTCGCTATAGATACCGCCAGGAATTGGCTGGAGTGTCTGATAATAGTGGCTCAGTCGCGCGATCTGCACAATCATGCCACCAATCAGGATGATCAACAACAGTAGCCAGGCCGTAATAAATCGCCAAATCTTGCGAATACTGCCAAGCCGCTTAAAAAAGTGGCGCTCCAGCCCAGCTTCAGCGTACACACCAATATCAGCCACCTGGTTCTGACCGTGTCGGAGCCGGCGTCGGAGCCGTAGCTTAAAAAGCCGGAACTGCATGGAAACCCACCTTTATTTGTGCAATATACCGAACAACAGTGACAGTGCGAACACAATCGCACTCACAATCGTCAGCTGAAAAATCGTCTTCTCAGTACCACGACGAGTCGTATTAACTTCGCCAGCACTTCCCAGGCCAGCGCCAAGGCTTGCCCCGCGTGTCTGTACCAGGATCAGGAGAATCATGAGGGCTAGTGATGCAAGCGTGATGTAATTAAAGATATTCATTTGGACTTCTTTTCCTCGACAATAGTTGTTACCAGATAGTTTACCAGGCCGATGACTGCCCCTGCAAATATAGCTGCCCAAAAGTTTGTAATATGAAGTGGCGTATAGAGTTTACTGACCAGCAGTACCATCAAGCCGTTTACTATCAACATGAAAAACCCGAGGCTCAATAGAATTGCCGGTAGCGACAGGAGTACCACTATCGGTCGAATGAATAGGTTCACGATTGCCAATACCAGACCAGCCACTACGATTACAGAGAGCTTCTGATTGTAATTAATACCGGAACCTAGTAAGCCGGCCGCAATCCACAGCCCCAGGCTGCAGACTAGCCAACGCAGACACAATCGAAATACTAAATATGGCATACTACCTCTATTGTAGATTAGCTCAACTTCCGGGGCAACCGCGCGGTTAATACTTCATAGCCCTCAGCCGTGATGAGCACATCATCCTCGATGCGGACACCGATTCCCTCTTCAGGAATATATATCCCCGGCTCTACCGTTAGCACCATACCGGGCTCCAGTGGACGACTATAGTCACCAATGTCATGCACATTCAGGCCCATGAAGTGCGAGGTGGCGTGTGGGTAAAATTTACGGACTTCATCGTGCTCGATAGACTTGATCAGCCCCAGCTCACGCAGTTTTTCGCCCATAAAATGCTCGATTTTCTGTTCATTGTCCTTCATGAATGCCCCCGGCTGCTGGAGCGAGAACGCATACTCCTGGACTTCCAGCACCGCATCGTACACTGCTTGCTGGCGCCGCGACGGTGCGGCAATGCTGACCGTACGAGTTATATCTGCTGCATAGTGGTTTACGTCCGCGCCTACATCGAGAAGGAGCAATTCATCACTCGAAATCTGGCCGTTATTCGCAACATTATGGAGCGTACAGGCCCGCTCACCGCCAGCAACAATTGGCTCAAAGGCATGTCCGCTGGCACCACGTCGCCGAAAGCCGCGTGTTAGGTCAGCCTCAACTTCATATTCCTGCGCATACTTAGCTAGGGTGGATGGTCGCGTGATTTCCTTCAGGGTATCAATGGTGACGTCAATCGCCGCCTGAATGGCTACTAATTCCTCTGGTTGCTTCACGACCCGCAGGAGACCTAGATGCTGGCTCAGATCGAGCAGTTCGATGTCGCCGTGCGTCTCTTTGATGCGACCCACCAACTGGCCCCGTGCCGGGTTGGTATACAGGCCGTGTTCTTCGACATAGGCCGGTGGCGGTGATAGCGTCGCCACATGCTTAGCCCGCTTCAGTCGGGCATCCAGTAGGCGCCAGCCCTCTTTGTCGTCAACTACGGTGCGCACGCCAGACACTCGCGTCAACGCCTCGGCATCAACCGCACCGTCGAAGGCAATCCGAGCCTCTCCGCGTGACGGCACCATCAGATATTCACGGCTCTTATCCATCACTAGGATAATATCTGGCTCCTCGATACCAGTCAGGTACCAGAAATTGGCATCCTGCTGGAACGGATACGTGCTGTCACCACCGCGTTGCAGCAGCCCATTGGCCGTCACCACTATCGGTGCCGTACCGGTAAATAATTGGCGCAGTCGTTCACGGTTACCCGCAAAAAACTCGCTCGAGAATCCCTCATTCATAACTCAGCCATTCAGTATAGCACTTTCCGACCCGTTGCGCTGCTAGCGGTGGAGCTGGTGTAGATACGTCACAATGTTCTGGTAGTGAGTGCTACAGATCCAAATCGTTATGATAAGGAGCACTGGGAATATCACAAAGTGCTCGCTAAACTTGCCAGTGGTAATACGGAGTGTCTTTAACGGCGGGAAGCCAAACTTGAACGGAATTGGCAGGAGCCACGGCACACCTTCCTTTGTAAATGAATCCATCACCAGGTGGCTCAGCATACCCACGATGAAAGCCTCCCATACTAGCTGGGTGTCGACACGTGCCATCAGCGGATGTAGCAGTACGAGCAGCAATTTTGCCAGATAGGCGAACAATACCAGTCCTAACAGGGAGTGGCTCAGGAAGCGATGGCCACCCAGCAGTTTGTCGACGAATTTGCCGAAGAACTTGCCAACGGGCAGATTGCGCCAGAACGGTGCCGTAGGCTGATCAATATCCGGTGCAATACCGCCAATCTGATTGGCAAGGAGTGCCACCAACAGGGTCGACAAAGTAATCTCGTGCAGCGGATGCAGCACAACGACAATTGCCAGTGCAGTAAAAGCAGCCAAGTCATGCGTCCGTGCGGTCATGCCACCATTCTACCGAACCCGCTCACGCTTACCTAGAGCGGCGTGGGTTCGTCGGTCTGTTTCTTGGCTTTGTTGACCGGACGGATATACTGCTTGAGGATGGCTGCCTTTTTCTCGCCGATCACTTTTTCGAGTTCCCAGTCACGTGCCTGGGTCACACCACGCATGCTACCAAACTCCTTAATGAGTTTCTTGCGGGTGGCCGGTCCAATCGTCGGTACATCGTCGAGTAGACTGGCTATCTGACGTTTGCCCTTCAGGACCGAGTGATAGCTCACTGCAAAGCGATGCGACTCGTCACGAATACGCTGCAGCAACTTCACGACGTTCGTATTGTGCGGTACGTTTACCAATATGAAATCATCCGATTCGGTCATAAAACCACCCAGCCGATGTAGCTCAGACTCATTCAAAACCACACCGGATGAACCATCACGCGCGTCTTGGGAGGACGGACCTCCCAACGGTGGAGTTACAGAGGTAGGCTTTTTGATGACGATTTGCTCCTCACGCTTAGCCAGGCCAATGAAGGGAATATTTGCCTGACCCTGCTCGTCTCGAGCCTTAATGGCGGCATCCAGCTGGCCCTTCCCGCCATCAATCAGCACGAGGCTCGGACAGCCCCAGGCTTTGATATTCTTCTCACTCAGCCGACGCTTCAGCGTTTCATTCATATTGTAGAAGTCGTTGTTATGATCGATCTTGGTCTTGAATTTACGATACTGTGCTTTGTCACTGACGCCATTCGTAAACACCACCATGCTGGCTACCACATCAGTGCCCTGCATGTGGCTAATGTCATAGCCCTCTATGCGCCGCGGAAACTCCGGCAGACTTAACAAGGTAACTAACTCATTAAGAGCGTGGTCTTTGCTAATATCCAGGAACTCTTTGTCACTAAATATCACCTGCTTACCTAAGTTTTGTAAGGCAAACAACTGATTGCGTAACTTCCCTGCTAGCTCATACTGCTGTGCCTTGGCGGCTCGCTTCATGTCCTTTTCAACTTCCCTAATGATAGTGTTGCGCTTACCTTCGATTACCATCATTAGCTTGCGCAGATTCGCGCGGTAGTCATCGAGCGAGGTCTTGCCCTCTTCCAAACCTGGATCGAGTCCCAGGTGGTAATGCAACGTCGCCCGCTTTTGGCCCGCAATTCGGCGAGTAGCAAACGGAAAAATCCGACGCAGTAGTTTCAATGCTTGGCGCACGCTGACGGTGCTAAAATACGGGCCAAAATAACGCGCACCGTCATCCAGCGGGCGTCGTGTGGTTGTAACCGTTGGAAAGTCTGAATCATAATCGATCCGGATGTAGCTGAGCGCCTTATCGTCACGAAGCAGAATGTTGTAGCGGGGCATGTAGCGTCGAATCATCTCGGCTTCCAGGAACAATGCTTCCAGCTCGCTCTCCACCACCATCCAGTCAGTATCAACTATTTCCGCTACCAACGCTTCGGTCTTTGGGTCGCGGTTGCGCGAAGCCTGAAAGTATTGCCGCACGCGGTTGCGCAGTACTGCTGCCTTGCCAACATAGATAATTTCACCCGACGCATCCTTATGGAAATAGACACCGGGATCTTTCGGCAGGTCTTTCAGCTTCGTTTCGAGGGAAGTATTCACCTCTTAGATTATACTATCCCCGAGTGCGGTGAATTGCACCGATGATTCGGCGTCTACGCACCCTTGACGGAGCAAGCCTATCAGCAATCACTGCTTCACGCGTACGACCTGTGACGACCCCGCGAGGAGCGTCCGCCTCTTCTTCGCTCTGGGCACGTAAGTCAACCACTAGAATGCCCGCTTCAGCAAATTCTTCTTGAAGTCCATCGACAATATCTTCTCGCTCTACCGGTTCGTCCGGATTGTCCGCTCGAAGCAACGCATCAGTTGCAAGACGACCCGCTTCTAGAGCAACGGCTTCGGGATTAAAGTTGTCGGGGGCTTGTAAAATATCGGGATTTATCATTAAAGTTATATTAGCATAAAGCTAGTGTTTTTTCAAGAGTGATAATGGGGTAATTCTGACAATGCGTTGGGGCTGTGGGCGGCGGCGCCATGATATATAGCGCCGCCGCCAAGCCGAGATCACCCTAGATCAACTACACAAACAGCTCGCTGACCGGCACGTACTCGTGAGAGTCCGTTTTGGTCTTGAGGCGCTTGCTGCCGAATCGGTGGTAACCGTACGTCTTGCAGACGGACACGAAACTCACCGCAAAAGCGAGGGCGACGATGCCGTCGAGCTCGCTTCCGTACTGGATGAGGGACACGTAGTACTTGCCGTACATGCAGATCGCCGCCGTGATTGCCAGCAGGGCTAGCACCACGAGCAGTATCCACAACAGGAAGTTGCCCTTCGGGCCGTTCAGCTGGTGCTGGACCGTCCGCCTCACGAAGCCGAGGATGTCTCGGAGCTCGAGGAGCACGATGGTCAGCAGCAGGATCGATCCCACCCAAGCGATGAGCCGAACACCCACCGCGAACCAGTTCACGTCACCGATCACCCACGCCGCGAAGATAGCGACGAGAGATCCGGAGATCAGTGCTAGGCAGAGCGTGATCTTGCTGTACAACATTGCCTTTTCCATGACAGTTCCTTTCGAAACAGGGGGAAGATGGAAATTGACTTGTCTCCGACGCATTGTCAGAAGGTGCGTCATAGTCACTGGATTGTGACATGAGCGGTGCTATTTTACATTATTTAGGCTAATTTGTCAATAACCGAGCTAGCTACTAACTACTGTTACAGGCTTCGCTTGCTGCCGACAAGCATCTGAATGATACAACTTGGCCGGATCTTGCCTACAGGCTTCACAGATCAGTACCAAATCATTGCAGCTCACCAGCGCACAGTTTTCAAAATTACTAGTCTTGCCCGAGCAGTGGACACACTCGCCGATGTCGACTGCTTTGTCGCTAAACTTCATACCCATGCGGTCGTCAAACACGTACAGCGAGCCCTCCCAGAGGCCGTCGTCAGCGAATTCTTCGCCATATTTCACGATGCCGCCATCAATCTGGTACACATCATCAAAGCCACGGTTCTTCATGAGACTACTCAGGATTTCGCAGCGGATGCCACCGGTACAGTAGGTGACAATCTTTTTGTCTTTTAGGTGCTCGTATTTGTCGCTCTCCAGCTCACGAATGAAATCTTTAGTGGTGCGAGTGTCGGGCACGACAGCATTTTTGAACTTGCCGACTTTGGCTTCGTAGGCATTGCGACCATCGAAGAAAACGACATCATCACCGTACTGCTCCACGAGTTCATTGACCTGTTTCGGCTTAAGGTGCTTGCCGCCGCCGACTACGCCTTTTTCGTCGACTTTCAGTTCATTGGCCGCGCCGAAGGATACGATTTCGTCCCGAACTTTGATGCTGAGACGCGGGAAATGGTCGCGGGTGCCGTCACTCCATTTAAAAACGATGTCTTTGAATCCTGCCAATTGTTTGGTCTGTTTGACGTACTTTTTTAGATCATCCATTTCGCCACCGACTGTACCGTTGATACCATGTTCGGAAATAAGAATACGGCCCTTGAGGTTTAGTGATTCACAGAGGGTTCGTTGCCACAGCCGAATAGCCTCCGGGTCTTTGAGCGGAGTAAATTTGTAGTAGAGGAGGATCTTTTGCATCTGTTCTATTATACCGTAGGAACGGAGGTAAGGCGAAGCTTGCTTTTCCTTACCGAGTACCGCCCGGTTCGCTCGTTCCGCAGAACGAGTATTCCTTGTTAGCGAACGGCTAGCATAACCGCCACGACCACTAGCACGACGATAAGTGTGGTCCAGGCTCCAATAAGTATTCGCTTAGTGTGGCTCTGCTTGGCTTTCTTGGCTTCGGTTGCGGCCTGCTTCACAGTTTGGTGCATCCGGGCAGTATTTGGTGAAGCAGGTTCAGCAAGCAGGTGGGCCCTGCCCTCAGTCGCTGACTGTGGTTGCGCCGCATCTACGCTGGCGTAACTTGCTGCCAGACGGTCACGCATTTGGGGGTCACGTTCATACTGCATTTGTTTCACGATCCGTTCTTTCTGAAGTCCGCGCTTCAGATCACCACCCCGCAGATGCTCTTGGGCGAGACGCCGTAGGCCTGGTTCAGTTATCTGCTTCGCTTCATAAATCTTCTTGAGGCTCGTACCCTCAATGGTGATATCCGCAGCCAGGGCGAGCACTTCACGAGTGCTCATCTGTGGTACGTCTTCGGCAGTCACGCGCTCGGGATTTGTAGCGACTGGATGTTCGACGTTTGGACCGGGGTTCGTGACAACTTCGGCTCGGCGTGGGCTACTCGTAGCTCGCTCGTTTTGCGGTTCACGCGGCGTGGTTTCGGCAGCAGACGGGTGGAGTTGGTTGTACCGATCACGGGCTTGCTGACGGATGATTTGCTCCTGGGCGGCAATCCCACTGCGGGTCTCAGAAATTTGAGTCTCCAGTCTCTTCGTAACGGCACGCATCCTTTTTTCGGTCTTAATACGACCACGACGTCGACCGAGTAAGTAGCCCAGCACACCGCCAGCAAAGAAATATGAAGCCTCGTCACGCATATCACGGCGCTCATTTGACCGGGGAGCTAGATTTGGAATGGCTGGTGCGGCACCAAAGCTAGCCTCCGTCGCTCGCGGCGAGAATGGTAGCGATGGTGCAACGGTCTCGGAGGTGGATTCATCCTTGTCACTCAGATCGATTGCCTCATCATCGAGGAACTCGGCTGGAGTAACTTCAACTGGTTCCTGGGTTGCCTCAATTGGTGCCGCTTCAGCATCTTGCATAATATGGCGCAGATACTCGATATTCGCGTGGCGGGCGGCTGCTTCTGCCGGGTCTTCATCGGGAGCCTGGCCGGCTTCGAGCTCAGCCAGCTTTTCGGCAGCATAGTCTTGTGATATTTCGACTTGTTCACGCTCAGTGAGCTCTGCAATCGCAGCGTCTTCAGCTTCCTCTACAGAGCTTTCCGACCCTGCTTCAGTTTTATCTACTTTGAAGGACTCGAGCGTAGGTTCGCCTTTAGGTCTCTCGCCACCCTCTTTTGGAATAAGTTTTTCCCAGATACTTGAAGCATCAGCAAGCTTCTCGGCAGCATCAGTTTTCTTGGCAAATTCGAAGGTACGACCGCCTAGGCCAGCTGCTTTGCTCGCCTTCTTTTCTTTGCCGTCGTCCTTGGACTCGGCAGAGGGATCTTCGCCTGAATAGCCTTCCATACGTTCTAATTTTAGGATAAGTGTTTACAACAGAGAACACCATAGTATATGATATAAACCTGATATTAGCAACCTGCTCGTGCAGGCATAACCCGGAGGCCAAAAAATGTTCAGTACTATTCAGACCGTTAAGACGACGCGTGGCCCTCGGGGCATGTATTCTCTTTCGATCTAGCACCCAGCTAGCAGAGTGAGCTAGCAGCAAAATTAACTCCACCTACTCACAAATCTAAACGACGGTTCGAGGAGGAACCGCTCTATGAAAACTAACGCAAAAGAACGCCACGCCGCCCGACGGGTGGCCCGCTACTACTGGAATCATGCACTCAAGTACCGCTCACATGTAGTCGGGCTGCTGCTCGCCATCCCCCTGACCGTGCTCGTGAACAGCTTCCTGCCGACATTTATCGTTGCGAATGTACTCAGTCGTATCGCCTCACACAACTTCCAAGCGCATAACTTATGGGGCAGCTTTGGGCCAGAGCTCGTCCTCTACACACTCCTGACACTAGGTGGCATCTTGACCTGGCGTTTCGCCGATCGATTCGCGTGGAAGTTAGAGATGAACGTGCAACGCGATATTGCCGAGGAGGTATTCGCAAAGTTGCTCGACCAAAGTGCCGATTTCCACGCCAACCACTTCACGGGCTCACTCGTGTCGGCCAACAGTAAACTACTTGGTGGCTATGTCCGCGTCGCTGACACGACTATTTTCCAGGTATACCCGATGCTCATGAGCATTATATTTGCCGTTGCCGTCCTGCTGTTCAAAGCACCACTGTTCGCGGTATTGCTCGTGCTGTTCAGTAGTATCTTCATGATGCTCGCCTTCACCATCTCGCACCCAGTTCGTAAGGCAAGCAAGGCATTCGCCAGCGCCGAAAGTCGACAGACTGGCTACTTGGCCGATGTCATCACGAACAGCATGGCAGTGAAAAGCTTTGCCAGTGGAAAATTTGAACGCCGACGCTTTGGTGAGGCGACCACGAAGACCCAGCACTTACTCGGGAAATTCGCGTCCATACATCGCAAACAAATGAATCTGCTCGGCAGTACCAACCGCTTGATATCGAGTAGCGCCCTGATAGCAGCTGTAGTTTGCGTAATGTACTTTAACGCCAATGTCGGCACGGTATTCCTAATCCTGAGCTATACGTCTACCATCGTGGATCAGCTGTTTGGGTTCGGGAACAACTCACTGCGAAACTACAGCCGAGCATTTGGTGATGCCGCTGAAATGGTCGAGATCATCCAGGAAACGCCGAAGGTTCTCGATCCGGCAAAGCCTAAGAAGCTGCGCATGAAACGCGGCCTCGTAACTTTCAATGATGTGAGCTTTACACATGACGGCTCAGAGCGACCACTCTTCGAAGGGTTCAATGTACGCATCAAGCCAGGCGAAAAGGTCGGTCTGGTTGGTCACTCCGGCTCTGGCAAGACGACATTTACGCGCTTGTTACTGCGGTTTTCAGACATTCAAGCTGGCGAGATATCGATCGATGATCAGAGTATTGCGGCCGTAACGCAGGATGACTTGCGCAGCCAGATTGCCTATGTACCACAAGAACCATTGCTGTTTCACCGCACAATCCGCGAGAATATTGCGTACGGCCAAATGAGCGTAGACTCTAGAGCCGTGTCGGCAGTTGCCAAGATGGCACATGCCGATGAATTCATCAGTACCCTGCCGCAGGGCTACGACACGCTAGTAGGCGAACGCGGTGTAAAGCTCAGTGGTGGTCAGCGCCAGCGAATCGCCATCGCCCGAGCTATGCTGAAGAACGCGCCTGTACTGTTGTTAGATGAGGCAACTTCAGCACTCGACTCAGAGAGCGAAGTGCTTATTCAGGATGCGCTGTGGAAGCTCATGGAAGGCCGCACAGCTATCGTAATTGCGCACCGGCTGAGTACCATTCAGAAGATGGATCGCATCATCGTCATGGATAACGGTAAAATTGTCGAGGAAGGTTCGCACAAAGACTTACTCGCACAGAATGGCGAGTATGCCAAGCTGTGGGCCCACCAATCAGGCGGGTTTATTGAGGAGTAATACACTCCAGCCCAAAGAAAAGAGCCGGCACTTCTGTCGGCTCTTTTTAGGTATGTAGGCTAGAACTATTCGGCTTTTTCTTCGGCAGCTTCAGCTTGCTTTTCAGCTTCTAAACCTTCAGCAGAGTCGCCGGCATCGGCGTCGCCAGTCGCTTCCTCGGCAGTTGCGTCACCGCCGGCAGCATCGTTGGCAGCAGCCAGAGCGCTCGGCTCAAATACTGATGCAACTGCATGAGCCGCTTCAGTCAGAACTTCGACATTGGTAGGAACCTGCAGGTCCGCTACCGTCACATGGTCACCAACCTCTACGAGCTTTTCGGCATCATAGAATACGGCGTCGGGAATGTTGCCTGGAGTTGACTTAACTTGGATAGTTTCAAGCTGTGTCAGGACGATAAGGCCCGTACGTTCGGCAGGCGAAGATTGATTCTCCTCGTCAGCGTACTTCGGGTGAATCGGCACTTCTGCTTCTACTTGCTGGTTCTTGTTCACGGCATTGAATACTAGGTGTGTTAGCTGATTTTTCTTGGGCTCAAACTCAGCGTCCTTGATAAGTACGGTGTAGGTGTGGCCAGGGGCCTTGAGTTCAATTGGGTGGTGCTTGCCAGCGTGCTTGTAAACACGCAGAAAATCGAGATATGGACCCTGGACAGTAACCGAATCCTTGCCGTGGTCGTGGATAACTGCGGGTATGATACCCTCTTTGCGTAGGTGCTTTACACCCTTACCTGTGACGCTGCGGGCTGCAACTTCTAATGTGATTGAATCTTGCGACATGCTATGTATCCCTCCTGTGGTCGTCAAACGTGTCCCCTAAGTATATCAGATACACACAAGCTGCGCTGTGCTACACTAGGCGGTAATGTTTGACGTCAACCATCTCGTCCAAGCCGGCGGCTTACTCGTTATCTCACTTATAATCTTTGCCGAATCCGGCATGATGGTCGGCTTTTTCTTCCCTGGAGACACCCTACTCTTTTCCGCAGGTATCTTTGCCGCCAGCGGCAAGCTATCCATCGGTCTCGCTCTTGCTTGTATCGCTGTTGCAGCCATTCTGGGCGACAACATTGGTTATCTGATTGGCAAGTCTCTCGGTCATCGTTTGTTCACCAAGGATAGTGTCGTATTCCGCAAAGAGTACATAAGCCAGGCTGAAAAGTTTTACGAGAAGTACGGTAGCAAGACGATGCTAATTGCCCACTTCGTACCTATTATCCGCACCTTTGCCCCCGTGACCGCGGGAGCCGGCAACATGGACCACAAACAGTTCTTTATCTTTGATGCCATTGGTGATATTGCCTGGACACTGCTCGTTACACTTCTGGGTTACTTCGTCGGCAGCAAGATTCCAGGCATCGAACACTACATCGAACCGGTTATGATCTTAGTTATCCTGGCTGTTCTCATCCCAAGTATCGTGCACGCGTTCCGAGATGACAAGATCCGGACAGCGTTTACATCAAAGCTGCGCCGCAACAAGTAAACTATTGTTTCTCGGACTCAAGCGCCAACCGCAATGCTTCTGCATGTTGTGAGAGGGTCCGTGCCTGATGGGTGATCTTGCTCGTTGCGTTAGAGGCCATGCGCACTAAATGTTTCTGGTCCCGGCGACTCATATCGGCATAGTGGCTCATCACTCCACGTGTAGCAAGTCGCTCATCTAATATCACCGGCCATTCCTTATCGGGTGTCCACTCGTGTTCAATTTCGGCAGCAATAATACCAGCATACCGTATCGTATTTAACCCGTTTGGCAACTCCCCGTTGAGGCGCTTCTGAGCGTAAATATCGAAGATGGCTGTCGTGCTAGATTTGCAATTGTCACGGTCATTAGTCCAAGTCTCTGCCATGGCGCTAAACCATTTTTTTGAGGAACTGGCCGGTGTAGCTGGCTGGGTTCTTGGCAACTTGCTCGGGAGTACCTTCGGCAATGATCTGGCCACCACCGGCACCACCCTCCGGACCCATATCTATCAGGTGATCGGCGTTCTTGATAACATCCAGGTTATGCTCGATCACCACCATGCTGTTACCCGCGTCCACGAGCGCGTGTAGCATGTGTAGCAGCTTGTCGACGTCTGCCATGTGCAGACCGGTGGTTGGCTCATCCAGGATATATAGCGTGCGACCAGTTGGCCGACGACTCAGCTCGGTCGATAGCTTAATACGCTGTGCCTCACCGCCGGACAGTGTCGTGGCTGGCTGTCCCAACGAGATATAGCCCAGGCCAACATCCACGAGGGTTTGCAGTTTACGGGCGATAGCCGGCACATTTCCAAAGAACTCGAGACCCTGCTCACAGGTCATCTCCAACACATCGCTAATGGTCTTACCTTTGTAGTGGATTTCGAGCGCTTCACGGTTGTAGCGCTTACCGTGACAGACCTCACAGGGTACGTACACATCCGGCAGGAAGTGCATTTCGATCTTAATGATACCGTCGCCGGAGCAGTTCTCGCAGCGTCCACCTTTGACATTAAAGCTGAAGCGGCCAGCGCTGTAGCCGCGCAGCTTGGCTTCCGGCACACTGGCAAATAGCTCGCGAATCGGAGTAAACAACCCCGTGTAGGTGGCGGGGTTAGAGCGCGGCGTGCGGCCAATCGGTGACTGGTCGATGATGATTGCCTTGTCGAGTTGCTTGATACCTTCGATGTCGTCATGTCGTCCGGCAACCGTACTTGCGCGGTGCAGCCGGGCCAGTAGCTCCTTGGACAGAATGTCATTAATCAAGCTCGATTTGCCCGAGCCACTCACGCCACTCACAACAACCAGTTGTCCTAATGGAATATCCACGTCGATCCCGCGCAGGTTGTTCTCGCGGGCATTTTTGATCGTCAGTTTTTTGCCGTTACCAGTGCGACGCTTCTTCGGTGTCGGGATAACTTTCCGGCCAGAGAGATAGTCGGCAGTGATGCTGCCCTTCGTCTTTTCAACTTCAGCCGGCGTACCGGCAGCCACCACTTCACCACCGTGGATACCAGCACCGGGTCCAATATCTAGGAGGTAATCAGCCGTGCGAATCGTGTCTTCGTCGTGCTCGACAACGAGTACCGTATTGCCGAGGTCTTTCAGGTGCTTCAGCGTACGAATCAGTCGCTCGTTGTCGCGTTGGTGCAGACCGATACTTGGTTCATCGAGTACGTACAGCACACCCTGGAGCCCTGAGCCGATTTGGGTCGCCAGACGGATACGCTGCGCCTCACCACCCGACAACGTGGTGGCTGAACGTAACAGCGTCAGATAATTCAAGCCAACATCTTGCAGGAACTTCAGCCGCGAGCAGATTTCCTTGAGAATCTGGGCGGCAATTTTCTGGTCTTTGGCGTTCAGCTTCAGGCCATTAAACCACCCGATCGCATCATCGATCGACAACGTACAAACATCCATAATTGACTCGTCACCAACTGTAATCGCCAGGACCTCCGGCTTGAGGCGCAGACCCTTACACTTATAGCAGTCCTTCTCGACCATGAACTTCTCGATGTCACGACGCATGAACTCGCTGTCGGTTTCCTTGTGACGGCGCTCTAGATTTGGCACCACACCTTCATAGGTTGTGTCGAATGTACGACCGCCACCCAATGACACACGGTACTTTTCGTTACCAGTGCCGTACATGATTTTCTCGATGTCGGAGGCGCTGAGCTCACCCGTCGGCACGTGCAGACTAAAGCCGTACTTATCGGCTACGGCTTGCAGCTTCTTCATGTACCAGGCATCGACATTGAAGCGATTGAAGGGGCGAATAGCCCCCTCGGCGATGGTCAAGTTACCATTCGGCATCACCAGTTCTGGATCAACTTCTAGGCGCGAACCTAAGCCGGTACAAACTGGGCACGCACCATGCGGGCTGTTGAAGCTAAAGGTACGTGGCTCCAGCTCGGGGATGGCAACCTCGGGGTGGTTTGGGCAAGCATACATCAAGCTGTAGGTTGTAGTAGGGTCGCCCTCGTTCTGGTCGGCGTTGAGCACCACAACTTTACCCTCAGCAACGTCCAGTGCTTGCTCGACTGACTGCACCAAGCGACTGCGGCTCTCCTCGTTGTTGACTAAGCGATCAACGACTACTTCGATGCTATGCTTGTAGTTTTTGTCGAGCTCCGGAAATTCATCCAGGGCATAGACCACATTATCTACCCGAACACGGGCAAAGCCCGCTCGGCTGTACTGCTCCGGGATGTGTTCGAAGGCACCCTTTTTATCGATCACCACCGGTGCCAGAATCATCAGGCGAGCATCGGGCGTTGTTGCCACAATCTGGTCGACAATGCCATTTGTCGTCTGCTGCACGACTGGCTCACCATCGATCGGACAGTGCGGCACACCAACACGGGCGAACAGCAGACGTAAGTAATCATAAATTTCCGTGACAGTAGCCACCGTCGAACGTGGATTGCGTGAGGTGGATTTCTGGTCAATTGAGATTGCCGGGCTCAGACCATCAATCTGGTCAACGTCCGGCTTTTCCATCAGGCCGAGGAACTGTCGGGCATAGGAACTCAACGACTCAACATAGCGGCGCTGCCCCTCGGCATAAATGGTGTCGAACGCCAGCGACGACTTGCCAGAGCCACTCAGACCGGTTACTACAACCAGCTTATTACGGGGTAGCTCAACATCAATATCCTTGAGGTTATGCTCCCGAGCACCCTTGACTACAATGAAGTCGCTCATTAGCGAGTAGATTATACGCCGAAAACAAGATTTGGTCGAGCCCCGCCCCCGTGAAGACATTGCGCAAATGACAAAACACGCTCGCTAGCGTACAATCGGGCCCATGGACAACGACAACCAATCAAGCATGAAACTCGTCATCGTCGAAGACAATACAGCACTGGCTGATATTTATAAGATTCGACTTGAAGCTATTGGTTATACCTGTTTCGCAGCCTATGACGGCGAGGCAGCACTGGCGATTATTGAGCGTGAGCGACCCAGCCTGGTACTACTTGACCTCATGGTGCCCAAGATTGCCGGTGATCAGATTTTGGCCCGCATGCGTGCCAGTGACTGGGGTAAAGATATCAAGGTGCTAATCATCTCCAACCTCAACGAGGCTGACGCACCGGCCGGTTTACGTGACATGGGTATCGCTGGCTATGTCGTGAAGGCGAACCTTTCTAACGATGACCTCGACCATATGGTTGATCAGATACTCAAGCCAGTTGGTCAGACCGAAGACGTGTCCCTAGAAACTCCTGACGTTCCCCAGGCATAGCCATATCATTACTCGGCCTGGCCGAGAGCCTACCTACCCGACAAGCTCGTGGCGGTAAGAGATTGGTCGTAGCCCAACCTCAAATACTGGCAATTCTGACTTCAATCCGTCAACGAACTCCGCCACAGCTTCGCTATCAACAAAAGCAGCACGCATGAATGGTAATTCCAGCGGATTGTCGACCTTATCTTCGCGTGGCAATAAGCTCGCAGCATTCGGGC
Organism: Candidatus Microsaccharimonas sp.; assembly: GCA_035564115.1. Taxonomy (GTDB): domain Bacteria; phylum Patescibacteriota; class Saccharimonadia; order Saccharimonadales; family UBA4665; genus JACMPA01. The sequence goes on from DATMTN010000025.1 coordinate 19,163, forward strand.
GTTTGGCGGCCTCGTGCAGCAGCTCGCTCTGGGCTAGCAGCATGTCGGCTACCGGACCATCATCAATCAGCAGTGATAATTCTGTAGCAGCGCCCTCTATACCCATCGTGGCCGAACAGACAATGCTACTCGCACTCAGGAAAAGGTGCCGTTTATCCGGTACCCATAGTTCCTCTAGGTCTTCCAGCGCCTGAGATAAGGGGTTGTGGCGTTTGCTTTGGATTCGCTCAAGCGGACCACCAGCCCAACGCCGTCTGCTACTAAACGAGTAATGCCACGGTGAGCGGATGTAATTTTCTACCTTCTCCAGGCGCTCATTATTCACACTATTGGCAGGAACACGGCGAGCGAATAATGTCGAGTGGAGTCCATTGGCGGCGAATACGAGAGGCTCGACAGCAGGGTCAAGTGACAAATCAAGTTCATGCTCCACAAACAGCTTTTCGGCACTTCGTATAAAGCCACGTAGCGACTGGCTCGGGATAACCGGACGAACTGCCCGAATTGAGGATACAGGATCAGACTCTGGAGTAGTCACTAGAACACCTTGGTTACAGTCTGCAAATTATACCACACGGTGACATTAAAAAGACAATGCGTCAATTTTATAGCTCACCTAGAAAACGTAAGTGTTTTCGAAGCTGGGGCAGCGTGTAGTTCTTGCCACCGTACGAGAAGAATATTGGTCGACCATCAGCCAGGGTGGGCTCATCCTCAAAACCTTCGAGCATCTCGACCGTGCAGCGCTTGGCAATCGGCTTACCCCGGCTATAGCGCAGCTGCAAATCATAACCCTCCACAGTAATCTGGTCCGGAGAATCAGCCAGTATTTTAGCTCGCTGTTCAGGCGTCAAGTAGGCATCGAGTGTTATCTGCCTATCAGCAATAATCTGCCGCAGATTGCTCTCGACGTGACCTGGGCTCGTGACATCATCGGGTGCAGCTTCGGCAATTAAGTTATTGATTGCGTCATTGGTCAACAGTGGAATTGGTCGTTTTGTCCGGCGAGCCAACTGCTCGAGCTCACGCTTGATCTTGTACAGCTCGATGAGGTTTTTGCCAGGGCGTGCTCGGACTTGATCAATCACAGCAGCCCGTAAGACCGGCGAAGGCTCAGCACGCACCTCACGAACCTCCAATACCCGGTCACCGAGAACTTGTTCCTGAAGCTGCACAAACTTACCACTACGCAGGCGGAAGCCACTTGGCCGCCAGGTCGTTAAACCGGTGACATACTTACCGAGTTCACGAATTGGAACTTCCGTAACTTGTTCCAGAAGTGGCTTACGCTCCAGCACACCATTTTTCTCGATTTCAATGTCAAAGGGCCGGCCCACCACTGCATTGCGCGTGTTCTTGGGCACGACACTTCGATTACTGATGCTGCGAGCCCGCACCAAGCCGCCAATGGCCCGGTACATGCCCTCGCCTTGCGGCAAAAATGCCGAGTTAGCATAGCCGCGGATAATACACTCGTGCAAGATACGGCGATTCTGCACGGACGGCGCCTTGAGCGGTGGAATATCATTGATGCCAGCTCGCCGCGCAATCTTGCGATACAGCTCATCGGCTCGAATGATGTTATTGCGGTCGAGATCTTCCTGGGCCATCTCGTTCACGCGTTTGCGCTTGATAGAGATGAACATTTCGAGTTGCGCAAACAAATCCGAAGTCCGCTCGTCAGTTAAACGCTCCCATGATGGGCTACCTGGCTCAAATAACCTTAGGCCACCAACTTCGGCCGAGGCCACCATAGCTGCCATCGCCAAACGAACCTGCTCACTATATTTTTCAGCCTCTACCAAACATCGCTGATGCTCAGGGCTAGCTGGGTACTTACCCATCCGCCGACCGAGGTTAGTGATTTGCTCGCGATCATCCAACACACCGAGTAACTGCAGACGGTGGACCGAGCGATTAATAACGGCATCTGGTGGCCGGGGGCTCGAGTCAAAGTCCCGAATATTCCGCCCGCGGAGGGCGAGCCGCATCACGACCCTGTCGATAACGCTGCGGAGGATTTCCGGTTGCAAGTGGGCCGCCCGTTCGTCGACGGGCACGTAGTCTTGGCCGTAATGCTTCGTAAGAATATAAATACCCGTGGAAGTCCGTCCGGCTCGACCCATCATCTGGGTCAAGCAATCTTGAGAACTCGGCGTCCTGCGCAACGCACTCACATCTTCATCGCTCAGCTCGGGCATTCGTTCTTGGCCAGAGGCAATCACATAGCGTGTCCGCGGTATGGTCATACTCGTCTTGCCGATGTTGGTTTGGACCACAATCTTTATACCGTCGAAATCTTCGTAGACTGGTTGCTGTGCCTCCTTAGTCATCTTGGCATGGTTTTCAAGCAATCTCGCCTTGGCCAGCACCTCAGCCGGCAACCCGCGGCGGATTTCATCAATTGTATCCTTAATCTCCCGCTTACCGGCCTCGAAGACCTGGATCGTGTTGGCACCATCGTGAGCATCAGGGTTTTCAAAGATATCAATTGCTGCTTTGATAGCTTCGCGAGCGGTTGTGGACAGCGGCTCTTCACGGTACTCGATATCGTAGTTTGTGCCACCCTCCAGCTCGACTACTGCTGGTTCAACACCAAACCGATTTGTCCAGAAGTCAATCTCCTCGAACTTGTTCATGGTGGCGGTCATGACAACGACGGTGAAGTTAGGGTTAGCTGCCAACTTTTCCTTGGCAAACCCTTTCAGGAGCCACATGTCGTTGCTGCCCTCGTGCACTTCATCGAGTACCCACAGCTCATTGTCGCCGCCCATGGTGTTGGAGGTGTCACGCATGTCCAGGACAGCCTCAGTCATAATCTGGGTATGAGCGTCATAGCGTCCCATCAGACCACCACCGGTCTGACAACTAACCAGTTCCGTGCCTACATCGTCACCTAGCGTCGCGCTGAGCTCCGATATAACCCTATCCGATACATTGTGACTGGCGCGGCGCCGTGGTTGAGTCATGCGTATCGGAGCAAAACCAGCTTCCATCGCGTATTGGGGGACTTGGGTACTTTTGCCAGAGCCAGTAGGAGATATGATAATCACCACCTGGTTGTCCTGCATGGCATCAATCAGTTCTTGTTTGCGAGCATAAATCGGTAATTCAGTATTACCGAGGTTTTCGAGGCTGTATTCAGCAGGAGCAAGTGATGGGCTAGAGTCGAGGCGGAGCTCAGGGCTAGACATTGCCCTGTCCTTCCGGAATTACAAACGACCCTAACGTTTTCATCCGACCTTTATCTCCCGCCAAAACAACTCTGCTTGTGTTTGTTTGTTGGCTCTACTTGTAGGTTACGCCGCTGCGTTAGGTTGGTCAATGACTGTGAGAAATATTACAATGCTAACGTTTTGCATAGAGTATGTCTTCGCTGGGAAGAGTGTATCAACAAGCACTTCTCTCGACTCATAGTACAATAAGCTTAATGAAATCACTGAGGCACCACGCTCGACGTATAATCCTAGAGGGTTTAGGCTGGCTGCTCGTAGTCGTCGGTATCGCCGCCCTCGTGCTCCCAGGACCAGGACTCCTCGCCCTGTTTGCCGGTCTCGCGCTCCTCGCTACACAGTACGAATGGGCAGAGCGGCGGCTGGAGCCGGTCAGGAAAGCAGCACTCAAGACGGCAGCCGATGGTGTGAAAACGTGGCCACGCATCTGTCTATCTACCCTGTTCAGCTTAGGATTGATAGCCCTCGGAGTGATGTGGGGCCGACACCCGGCAGTACCCAGCTGGTGGCCATTCGCTAACCGGTTGTGGCTCATTGGTGGGTGGGGCACCGGCGCTACGCTGATTGGATCAGGCCTGATCGCCCTCGCAATGATCATCTACAGCTACACGCACTTCCGCCATCCTGGCGTACAAGCATAAGCTTATATAGAATACTATTGTAGTTTTAGCAACTTAAGTGTAAAATCATGCTCAATTCTTAAGTGTGGATCGAGCGAACTGTGGTACTACAAAATTTCATCGTTCTGGGCATTATTCCAGGCACCAATATCCAGATAAACTTTCAGTTGTGGCTGAGTGTCGTTTTGCTTGTAACGCTGATCTGGCAAGGTAGACGATTCATTCACAGTAAGCTGCTCGCTGCCACCCTTATGTACCTATCACTTCGTCGTCGCCAGGCGGCCATCGACGCCATCACTATCTAAAGTTCTGTGGGCATAATACTCTGGCCGTAGAGCTGGAGCTCCTCGAGCAGGAACTGCTTATCCTGATACTCTGGCTTGGTAGCACAGTCTGCAAGTCGCTCAAAGTACTTGGCCATTTGACTGGCATTGCCACCATCAAATAGCTTCTGCGCACAGAAACCATCCCAAGCTGCGCGCTCTTCGCTGTCCAGGGCTTCCGGGAAATTCCGGGCTTTGTACAGTGGCAGTAATGCCTTCAGTCGAGCATCGTGGAAGTCACTGGCCAAGTCAGCTAGTTTCGCCGGCTCAGCAGCCCGTACGACCCGCTGCAGGTTGGCATCATGGTCGCCAATAAAACCGTCATAGAGCTGAGCGTCAACCGGTTGTGACTCGTTCATGAACTCGCGGGTCCGCTCGGACTCCATCAGGGCCTGGGCTTCACGCAGCTTGGCCGGGAAGTCGGTCGCTGCTCGCAGCTTGGCAAAGTTTGCCTGCCAGGTTGCCGTATCGACACCCAATCTTTGCTGACTAGCTTGATCCACCACACTGATCGGTGCCACCGCTGGGCAACGATTAAACTTCATACTCTTCACCGGCAGCCGCTTCGCGTCCGGCTCCTTCTTCCAGCGCCAGAGCTCCACGAGCTCCTTCACCGATAAACTTGTGAATTCGTCTGGATCAAAGCGCAGATCATATACCAGCGCCCCCTGCTTGCTAATGTCATCGGCCACCTTTGACACTACCGCTGTCTTCGACACGTCATTACCATATTTGCCCGAGCTGTACACAAATGGCGCGCCGGCATTCACCAGCGTGGCCACACTTTTCTTATCACGTACATTCAGCAGGAAATCAAACAGCTTCGGTTGTTTGTCCCGTATCAACTTGGCAACGGCAATTGTCGCCAGTACGTCATTCAATGCGTCGTGGGCATGCTCGTGGTCCAAGCCATTCAGCTTCGTGATCAGCTCTAGCTTATTTGTCGGTACGCCGTCCTCGGTAAACGGCCATTCGATGCCCTCTGGGCGCAGCGCCCGGGTCATGCGGCTGAGGTCCAGAATGTCCCAACGTGACCGGCCATCCTTCCATTGCCAGTCATAGGCATCGTAGAAGTTCCGGTAGCGCGTATAGCGTACAAACTCGTCGTCAAACCGCACGGTGTTAAAGCCAACAAAAATCGTATCCGGCGTAGCGATTTCCGCCTCAAACACCTTCAGGAACTCGGCCTCAGTCACGCCTTCGCTAATTGTCTGCTGTGGCGTGATGCCAGTCAGCAGCACCGCCTCGGGCTCTGGCAGTACATCCGAGGTCAGCTTAATAACGATATTGAATGGTTCACCAATTGGCTCCAGATTCATATCCGTGCGCTGGCCCGCAAACTGCATAATCCGCTGCTCGCGCGGATTTATCCCGCTCGTCTCGAGGTCATAAAAGAAAAAACTGGCAGCCATACGTGGCTACCAGTGTAACACGCTACTCTGTGGCACAGCTCCGAGAATCTATGAGCCAAGTACCATCCTTAGCCTGCACGTGTACGAGCGCACCAGGCGAGACATCACTACCATAGAGCATATTCGCTTCTACGGTAGCCGTCTGCTTGTCGGCAGCCAACACCCCATTATCTGCTTCAAACTTATCGGGCTTGGTCGGTCCGTTGCCGCACAGTAGGAACATGCTGTTGCCCGCTTCGTGGGTTCCGCCGTTCACGGAGTTATTCAAGAAATTTGCAGTAAACCAGCCTGGGTGGGCTTTGATGTAACTTGTTTCACTCTGCGTGGTCCAGCTGGCGAGTAGACCATCGTATACCTTTTGAACCTGGGCAGTCGCCGAGTCAGCAGTTAGCTCAGCTATTGGAGTAGATTTTGCAGGTGATGTTTTGGCTACTTGTTTAGTAGCCGCTGGACTGGCCTGAGTCGCCGCGTTCAGACTGGCATTGCTGTTGTTGCGTGCCTTCATGACATATACCGCTATACCAGCAATCAGCGCTATGATTACTAATACAAGCAAACCTTCGATTACCGAGAACCCTTCGTGTCGCTGAGCTAATTTAGGCATAGTGTATCCTTACGATTAATCTTAACCATAAGCATATAGAAGCTGGTTTGCTATATCAATAGTCGATTAATACTCGAATACGTCGGGGCCGATTTGGATGGTGTTGCCGGCTTCGATCTTCTGACGGTTCAGCTCATGCATAATGCCCATCTTCTTCATGATGTCGCGCAAGCGGCGGAGGCCTTCTTCGTTCGTAAAGTCAGTCCGAGCCGCAAACTTCTCAATTCGGTGACCACGAATCACGTAGAGACTGCCCTGCTTCTCAACCTTCCACTGCTGCGACATATCTGTCAGTTTAATAACCGGCACGCCGGATTCCTCGATCTCTTTCTCGACCTTGGCGCGAGCCGTCACGACGGCTTTTTTGACGGCAAACAGCATTTCCTTCAGGCCCTCACCGGATTGCGAGGAGATCGGCATAATCTTGGTGCGAGCCGGTACCACCGTGCGCAGCTGAGCCACTAAATCTTCGACGATTTCGTGATCCAGACCTTCGACCTTCGTAAGCAAGACGATCTTTGGACGCTTGGCGAGGGCTTTGGCGTACATCTTCAGCTCGGTATCAATCGTCTGATAGGTCGTCGCGACGTCTTCGTTGTAGGCCTCCACCAGGTGCAGGATAACGGCGGTGCGCTCAATATGTTTCAGGAAGTCGTGTCCTAGCCCCTTGCCACTTGAGGCGCCCTCGATAAGTCCGGGGATATCGGCCATTAGCACACTGGTTTCTTTGTCGATATCGACTACGCCGAGGTTGGGCGTGATCGTCGTAAATGGATAATCAGCGATTTCGGGACGAGCATTACTGATACGGGCCAGGAGTGTCGATTTGCCGGCATTCGGCATCCCAACCAAGCCGACATCGGCAATCATCTTGATCTCCAGATGAACTTCTTTACGTTCGCCCTTCTCACCTTTTTCGGCAAAGTTTGGTGCCTGGCGCACGGAACTCATAAAGTGCGCGTTGCCGTAGCCGCCCTTACCGCCCTTGGCAATCACGGCTCTTTGGCCGTCAACAACCAAATCAGCTATAACCACACCATCGACCATTGCAATTGTGCCGACTGGCACCTGTACCAACAGGTCCGGTGCGCTACGGCCGTGCATGCGTCGCTTGTCACCAGGCTGCCCGGATTCGGCTTTTACTTCCTTCTGAAAGCGGAAGACTGCCAGCGTGTTCTCGTTACGGCTGGCCACCAGCACCACATCGCCACCATTACCAGCATCACCACCATCGGGGCCGCCTTTGTCGATATATTTTTCGTGGCGAAAGCTCAGCTTGCCATTACCGCCGTCACCGGCGATGACGTCTATCCGTACCGAATCAATAAAATGCATTACCGTAATTATACCGTAAAAACACTAAATTACGAAATATAACTCCAAAAAAAGCAATGAACTGAATCCGGGGCTTAGGAAATGGTGCAGTCTGGGATGGGAAACGAAGCCCGCAAGTGAGCCGTACAGAGAAGTACGGTGAACGCGGACTGGAGCTTCGCGCCCAGAAGGTGCCGTTACCTAAGCCCCGACTAGTAGATGTAGATGTAGCCAGCAGCAGTTGCCGCATCAATGGTCATCGTATCCTTGACTGCCCAACCCAAGTGGTTCATCTCGGAGATCACGATACTACCGTCGTCGTTGACCGCTTCCACAAACACTACGTGGCCTTCACCGCGCGTGCTGGTTACGGCGGCAGCATACAGTTGTGGCGTATTACCAGTTGGCAGGCCCGCCGCGCGAGCGATATAGCCCCAGCTCGAGGCATTGCCGAGGTTGGCTGGCACTGGTTTGCCAACAGCAGCGCGGCGCTGTGCTACCCACCAGGTACAGTAGCCGTAGTCGTAGCCGTTATAGCCATAGATGGCCGAACCACCCCAGGCAAAGCCGCTACCACTAGAATAGGTAGGGGTATACTTCGGAACTGGCTGTTGACCATTCGGGATAATAATCTGTTCACCGACTTGAATGCCGGCTAGTTCGGCGTCGTTTGCAGCAATCAGGGCGTTCTTGTCAGCGCTGTACTTGCTAGCAATGCTGTCAACGGTATCTCCTGACTTCACGACATAGACAATACCGCTCAAGCCTGCCGGGGGAATAACGAGCTTCGTGCCCGCATTAATCATTTCGCCCGTCAGGCCGTTGGACCAGCGGATACTGTCGGAGGTAACATTGAACTTAGCAGCGATGCTACTAACAGATTCACCAGATTGAGAAACATAGTTCTTAATGTCCTTATTGGACTTGAGAGATGTGGCCGCCACCTGTGGCTTGTTCACGACATTGTCGATAATAGATGCCGAACTGACTTGCACGTCATCTGACTCAGACTGGTTCTTGATAGCAGTCGATTCAGCCATACCGCTCAGGCGCGAAACCGTCACGGCGATATCAGCCGAGGACACTTGGTCAAGTGGGTTTACTGCGGTATCGCTCGATACAGAGTGAGAAAGAAGTGCGCTAGCCTCCGAGGTGTGAGCGTGCGATACGAACAGTAATACAATCGCCAGCAAAGCGGCGTTGCAAGCAACAAAACTAATCCGCAGCATACGGCGGCGGATGGTTTTACGTTGTAACTTACTGCGAAGGTTGGCAATCAGGCCGCTTTTGCGGTGACTACGAACCTCCAAATTTGCACTGGCAATGGTACGAATATTGGGTTCTCCTGTGTCTTTACAGACACAAAACCTCTCTCGACTATTAATTATTTACGTTAGTAAGCTTACGAATCGATAGAGGTATACAGAGCGATAGTCCTTGTGGTCGAATACCTCAAACACTACCAAAATGTACCTATCAATTTTACCAAAATCTTCTACTCAGTCAAGTTTCAGCTACACCTCACCACCCCTGTTAGAATATTTTTTCACCCCTGTTATAAGCACTGTCGCTAAAAGCACTGGTCTGAGTGCAGTTTGGAGTGAAAAGCGAAGCCCGTAAGGGAGCCGTACTTAAGGGGTACGGCGAGTGCGGACTGGAGCTATTCGCCCGAAATGTGCCAGACCAGTGCTTTTGCCTATTGGCCGCAGAGTTTGTGGCAGTATTTGGCCGTATTCGCCTGGTGATCCTGTAGATTTGTCGCAAAATAGGTGTTCCCATCATCACCCGACACGAAATACAGCCAGTCCGTCGACGCCGGGTGGCCAGCTGCTTGCAGCGAGCTGTCACTTACCGTGCTGATCGGTGCCGGCGGTAGCCCAGTATGCATGAGTGTATTGTAGGGCGAGTCATAGGTTAGCATTGCTGCCTGCGACAAATTGGTCTTGCCAGCATTAATAGCACCGTAGATAGCCGTAACATCCGAACCGAGCGACATGCCAGTCTTCAGGCGCTTCAGGAATACCTGGGCTGCCTGTGCCCGGTCGCTTGGCTTAGAGACTTCCTTTTCGAGCATAGATGCCAGCACAAGCCCCTGATAGGTCGTGAGGCCTTGGGCAGCAAACGTTGCCTGCAAGTCAGTTGTCAGATGATCGGACATTTCCTGGAGTGATTCACGAATAATAACTGATGGATCGGTGTCCCCCGTACGCTGGAATGAATCCGGGTACAGCAACCCCTCCAGGCTGGCACCGGCCGGCTTATACGCCAACACCGGCACGTCACTGTACTGGTCTGGCTGGAGCGCTTGGTCTACGGCCGTCGGAGCAAAACCAGCATTTATGAGGTCAGCGCGGACTTGGTCTATCCGGCGGCCCGGCAGTATGGTCACGAGGTTCGTGGTCACCGCACCCTTTGTCATGAGGGCAATTATCTGTGGTGTCGTCTGGTCTGGTGATAACGCGTACGTACCCGCCTGCAACTTATCACCGAGGTTCTTGCTATGGATGTAGAGCTCAAATGCCCAGGCACTGCGAATCAAGTGCTTGTCGGCCAGTAGTTTGGCGATATCCTTACTAGAACTACCCTTTTCTACCGTCACAACTGTAGTCGCCTGGACAGAGCTCACTGGCTTGAGACCTTGATTGTAGATATGATGCACCGCTACGAGCCCAGCCGCCGTGAGCAGTATTAGTACCAGCAGCAGCATAACAATACGTCGGGGGAGGTTGGGGCGTTTGGTACGTTCAAATCGATTAAAACTGGTCATACAGTCTCCTCATGCAAGTAGTCTTCTAGTATATAGGTTGCGGCTAGGGCGTCGATGTCAGATTTTTCGTAAGGCTTACCGCGTGCTTTAAGCTCAGCTTCGGCCTTGAGAGAAGTAGTCGCCTCGTCCTGCAGCGCTACGGCTATTTGGAGCCGCTCACGCAGTTCTTTGGCAAAATCCCGACATATTGACGTCTGAGCAGTTTCCTGGCCTTCTAGGCCTCGTGGAAGGCCCACAACGACCGTTTGGACGTCATGTTCCTGTAGTAGGGCTGCTAAGCGGTCCCAGATAGCTTCATCGTTAGTGAGAGTCGTGAGCGGGTTAGCGAATCGCAACTGGGCATCAGCCGCAGCCACACCTATACGCGTGCCCCCCACATCAAGTGCGAGAATCTTACCCATGGCGTTAGTTGGCTTTTTGGAAAGTTATCGTTACTTTGCTGGCCTTCTTCGGTACGCTGGTTACCCAGAAGGGGCTCAAGTGGACCTGCACATCGCTCACGCCTGGATCGGACTTCAACGTGTCCTTGATCTCGCCCGATTTCATACCAGCCAGCTGGGCTTTGAGCTTATCGGCATGGAGGTCAGGGCCGGCAGTTGCCACGGTAGAGATAGCCAGCTGCGCGCCAGTAGCAGTCGTGCTGTTCACCTTGAAGGCAGCTTTGCTCAGGCCTTCGTCCAGGATGCTCTGCTTGCTCGGGTCAATTTTGTCCTTGATGTCATTGTCCACCAGAGCTTTGAGGTCGGACTCTTTGACACCGAACATAGTGTAGGTCGTCGTCTGACTGACACTAACGGTGCTGACTTGGTCACCTGCTTTGGCGCTGGCAGTGGTGTTAGGCGTACCAGCTACAAAGGTGACGTCGAGCGGAAACTGGCCGGCCTGCTTCAGCTGCTGCTCGAGTTGCTGCTTGACGCTGTCACTGTTGGTGGCGGTAATCTTCTGGGTAGCGTTGTCGATGTCGGACTGAGCGACGACCTGGACGACATTATCGGTACCACCGCTCATACTGCTACTCGAACTAGCCGTAACTGCTGGGTAGCTAGGTACTTTAAAAGTGGTTGCGGCAATATTGTACTGGGCCCCTGGAGCTTGAGCCGTAACAGCAACTGTTGCCGTCGAGTAATTCGGGAACTGACTATTCTCGCAAGTATGGCCTACTTGAACACTTTGAAGCACCGCATCTGCCTGCGTGATAAATGTAAGGCCATTTGCGGTAACGCCGCTTCCGGCAGGTACCGTCACTGATGAAACTGAACAATCTGATAGTGACATAGTAACTTTACCGCTGGCCGCAGTACCATTATTCTTCTTACCAGTCGTCGCGACTTGCTGCGAGCCGGACTTGTCGACTTTCTGGAGCTGGGCTGGAAGGGTGCCCTTTGCGAGATCAGCCGCCTTGATACCGGTGTCGATGGTCACTGCGAGGTTACTGTTCACGCTACTGGTGTCAGTCAGAACGGTAATCTCGGCCTTTGGCAGGACCGTCGCTGCGACATAGAGCAAAATGATAACGAGGAGCAGTATTGGTACACCTAGCATCAGTTTCTTACGGAAACTATCGAAGTCTGGGACGGCCAGCTTCTTGTCTTTCTTGGGCTTCGCGGCCTTTGGTGTTTTGGCTGGTTTGTCGGCAACAGCCAGGGGCGCTTCGTCATCATCAAGTTCGAGTGTCTCAATTGGATCAACTTTGGCGGCGGCTTTGCCCACGAGTGGCACGCTGGAGCTAACTGCTAGGTCGCCAACTGATTTGTCAGCAACATTCGCTGGATCAAAATCAATTCCGCCGTCATCAGGTTCAGCCAAGGTTTCTGGCTCATCGTCGATAGCATCAACCGCTGGGATTTCTGGCTTGCTTTGCAGGTTGCGGGCTACATATAGGCCGACCGTACCAGCCAGTGGCAACAGTCCAACCTCACTCGTAATAAGTACCAAGCTCTTTTTGGCATTGTCGGCACTGCGCTTCAGCAGTTTCATGTTCACAATGCTTTGTAGTACGGTGGCACGCTTCGGCAGCACCAAGGCGACTATCTTTTCAGTGCTACTTCGAACTTTCTCGATGATCGTCGTGATCTCGTCGTCAATGTCGATATAAATTGTGTCTTTGTTATCTGTAGCCATGAGGGGTATCTATATGTTGATTATACTCTTGCCTTTATACTCGCAGCATCTTATCGAGTTTTTCGCGGATGGAGTTACTGCCACTACCGGCGTAGGTCAGCGTATCCAGACCGACCCGTAGAAGGCCCATAGCGGTAATGAATGTATGGTCTTGTACCTTGCCAGTCGTATCGGTAATGCCCGCAACTTGGTCAGGATTGATCAGGCTGACGGTCGGTTTACGAGTAAATGGCAGGCTCTTGTACCAGACGCTATTCTGAAGCTCATCGAGCAGCATATCGAGTGATGAACCACCGCCACAGAGGAAAACCTGATATGGCAGATGGTCGAGTTTGTCGAATTCACCCAGAGCAAGTTCCACGCCACTCATCCAGACGTCGAGGGTCTTTTCGAGTGCGGCATCAACCTGTTTCTCCTTGGTAGCCGTCAGGCTGTTAGTGCCCAGACTCAGCTTGAAGCGCTCGGCTTCTTCGAAGTCCACGCCCATGTCACGTTCAATACTGCGGGTGTAGGCCCGGCCACCAATACCAAACATCTTCGTACCTTGGACACCACCTTCATTAACCACGGCAATATCGGTCGTACCGCCGCCGACATCCATCAGGACAGTGCTGAGATTCTGGTTTGGGTTGTTGCCGATCATACTGCGGGCCACGGCAAATGGCTCAGCGGCGACGGCCAGTAAGTCTAGATCAAGTTCGGCTGCGGTGCGCTCCAGCGCGCCGATGTGAATCATAGGTGCAAAGGCCGTGTAGAGCTGGACAATGACGTCCTTGCCCTGAAAACCAATCGGGTTGGTAACAGGGTAGCCATCGATATCAATACTGACGAGAGCGCTGTTCACCAGGCGAACCTCGACTGATTTACCACCAAGCTCAACTGCCAATTGCTTCTTGGCCTGAACTTCAGCACGTTCCTGAACCAGCTTGATAATCTTTTCCATCTCGGCAATATCCAGCGGTGCACTGGGGTTCTTGCGAGCCACCCGAACAGTAGTGGTGGTCCCCTTCACTAGCTCACCGGCTATACCGATGACCGCCGTGCGGACGCTGACACCAGCTTCTTGCTCAGCTTGGCTTAAGGCCTTGTCACAGTTCTCTACCACGCTGGCAATGTCGGCAATCGCCCCAGCCTGCATATCGCTCAGGCTCTGGTGAGCTCGGCCCATACCAACGATTTCAATGTCACCATCCTCACCAAACTTACCGATGAGGGCCTTTACATTTTCGGTACCAATGTCGAGCGCGACGACATACTCCTGCTGGCCACCACGGTTCGTGGTTTTGGCCGCAGCCTTACTGGCCTTATCGAGGGCACCAGAAGCGCGCGTCTTGACGTTTCGGCCCACATTTTGACTAATTGCCTTAACTTTTCCGATATCAAGCATATGCTCTATATTTTAGCACAACCCTGACTGACAAATTGCTGAAATATTGCTATCTAAGGTGTTATATGGTATAGTTTTATACTATGCCAGAGGCCCAGGAACTCGCACGACTCATTACCGAAACAGATATGCGCGCATTTGAATATGCCGGGCAAAGCCTGGCGCGGGCAACGGTTGCCGTATCTGTCGAGGACTGTGACTACCCCTTTAATGCTGTACCGACCGAACTACAGGAGCCATTTAGTCGTATCGGTCATCCGACGACACGAGTGAGCAATCTAAACATGCAGCTCTCCTACGACAAAGCTGAGCAGTTTTTTGCTCCGAATGAAGTGCAAATTGTGCTCGATAATGGCTTGTCGATGTTATTTTCCCGTATGCGTAATCTGACAGGCCTGGACGCAACGCCGCTCGATAAACAGTGGGGCGTGTTCTATCCCCAGATCCTGACACGAGCCGGTAAGTCCCTAGTTAAGCCAGAAAAAACTACTCCGGTACCTGCTAACGTGCTTGGGGAGATACTTGAAAGTATTGGTGTCGAACTACCGACGGCTCCAAAACGCGCAGATTGGACCGCAATCCAGAGCATGTTCTACTTTAGCAATCGCTGGCATGCAACCGCCCGTCATGACGTTCCGATCGACCTGACATCCAGTCTATACGTCGAAGAACGTCGTGATGGACGAGGCCCTGTGCATGTTGAGGACGAAGATTCGCTACCAGCCTTTACGCCAGAGGAGATGCTGGCCTCCACTGTGCCACACATGGTCGAACTGACGCTAGGACTCGATGAATCACAGCAGCCTGCCGATATACCGCGACGAACCGTGAAATACATTATGCGAGCCGATGATGACTTGAGCCTTCCCGAATTTCGAGCACTATACAGCATACCCCTCCACTACGAACCAGCCTTCCTCGGAGAACTCGATACGGTTCGCAATGAATTAGTAGAACAATCCCAGCTACTGACACCAAATCAGGGCATTATTCGCAAGTTTCTTGGTGCCATGGACATGGCAGAACAAATCGACGACCCATTCGGCGATTCATAGTCATACAGATGTCTGTATAATTATCCATAGTGGGTACTCAGGTGCACGTGGTAGGCTATCGTCGTACCACAACCGGTAGTAAATCTAACAAACACAAGGAGTCATTGTGCCAACACAACGTACCCCCGAGTTACTTCGTAACGTAAATATAGATGAGCTTACTCAGCCGCGTCGACCCGGCGTCGTGCGAATTGCCCGTTTCATGGCTGGATCAGCACTCCGAAATCTACAAGATGAAATCGCTGCATTTAGCCCCGAACAATGGCATGAGGATCGCGATGCTGTCGTCAGCATGAGCGGTCAACGAATTGAACGAAACCACCGTACATTTGCGCATAAATTGTCGCGTGGTGACCAGGCGCCACTTACTAAGCTGCCGGAACTATTCAGCGCAACCGAAAAGATTGAGGACGCCGTTCGCTCACTCGGTCTTGATTCCTTGAGAGATTGGGAGGCAGATGACGTTACCGTCCACCACTATGACCGACCGGATAGGGTTGGGATTGGCTTCCACCGTGATAGTAAGCGCTTCTGGGGCATCATACCCATACTCTCAGTAGAGGGGTCGTCGAATCTGGCCATCAGAACCGCCGGTGCAAAAACCTACCGTCCAAGCGATGAAGGTGATCTCTTATTGTTACGTGCGCCTGGTATCATCGACGAAGTCGGTGATTTCCGTCCAGAGCATGCCGTAACGGATTTGTCAGAATTCGGCCGTATATCGTTGATGGTACGGGCAAATCTCCAGCCTGATACCCAGCTCCCTGGGCAACACTACAATAACTGGGTCATCTAAACTAGCAAAGGAGCTTTTAGGCTGCTGATAGCTCTATCGAGGACTCAGGTTCTGGGGCCTGCTCAGCAACGGCCTGCGTCTTGGCTGCTTCAAAGGCTTTCTCGAGCTCTTGAGACTCGAAGTATGGCGTCAAATCCTCATCTGCTAGGTCGGGCACATACTTTACGGTGGCCTGCTTGACGCCATCGAGTTTTGTCTCGACCATAAGAGGCAAAACTTCGCCTGACAGTCGACGTATCAGGGCATTGTGTTGGTTCAATTCAGGGATTTTCGGCCCGTTACGATCCGACATCGAATCGACGAGTAAACCTGCCAAGTATTGCTGCTCAGGTTTAGGTGCGCGCACACCAATGAAGTGTTCGCCATTATAGTTCCCGGTGAAAAAATACATCATAATTTTAGGGCTTTTGTTAACTTTCTTACAGCATTAAGTATACGCTTGTGATGCAAGCATTTCCAGGATTTTTGTGACGAAAATCACAATTTTACGACAACAACTCTCCAGATAACTCCTGTTAGTGCGCTAGTAGTTCGTGGTTTTTCTAGATCTGGAGTTACTCGTCAGCTAAGCAAGGACTGCTTTGATACGTCGGATGCCGGCGCTTGAAGATTCTTCCTTCACAATCTTGAAGCGCTTGCCATCTTCGGCCAGCTGACCGGTATGGTCGACGTGTGGGCCGCCACAAATCTCAAAGCTAAACGGCTTGTCGGCGCCGGCAGCAATCATCTTGTAGACCTTCACCGTATCACCGTAGCGGTCACCAAACTGGCCCAGAGCACCCATTTCTTCACGGGCAACCTTCGTAGGATATTCGGCAAAGCTAACCTGTAGGTCATTATCGATTTGTTCGTTCACCATGTCTTCGACTTGCTGCAACTGCTCTGGTGTTACCTTTTCTGGGTGACTAAAGTCGAAACGCAGGCGCTCCTCGGTGATGTTACTACCGTGTTGGACAACATGGTCGCCAAGTACGGTACGGAGTGACTGGTACATCAAGTGCGTGGCAGTATGGTACTTCTTGTGCTGCATGGTCTGACCGCCCAGGCCGCCCTTGAAGGCCCCCTTGGCCGCGGTCTGACTGCGAGTCCGCTGTTCTTCCATCAGCTTTTTGAACTGCTGCATTGAAGTTTCCTGCTGCGAGCTATTGAAGGCAATATTCTCAGTGTAGGCCGCCTCAATGCTCAGCTCGAGCGGGAAGCCGTACGTATCGTAAAGTTTGAAAAGGTCAGCTCCCGACAAAATTCCGTTTTGGGCCGCTGACATTTTTTTGAGTTCTTTAAGGCCGTTCCGAAGTGTCTGGCGGAACACCTTTTCTTCCTTCACTAGCACCTCGATAACCTTGTCACGATTGGCTTTGACCTCTGGAAAATCGGCTTCATAGATGTCAGCTATGACTGGCACAATCTGCTCCATGAAGTTCTGCTCCACGCCTAGCTCAAAGGCGAAACGGATGGCCCGGCGCACCAAGCGACGCATGACATAACCCTGCTCTTTGTTGCTCGGCACACAGCCATCAACCGCCAGGAAAGTGGCAGCACGCAGGTGATCGGCAATGACCCGCATGCTCTGGGTGTGGCTGTCGTACTTCTTGCCGCTCAGCGTTTCGAGCTGCTCGATGATGGGCCACATGACGTTGATTTTGAAAACATCCGGGTCGTTCAATGCTGCCGCAGCGATTCGTTCCAGGCCTGAGCCGTGGTCAATATTCGGCTTCTCGAGCGGCACAAATTCAGACTCAGAAACTTTTTTGTAGGCCATAAAGACGTTGTTGCCCAGCTCTACAAATCGGCCACAGTCACAGTTAGGGTGACAGTACTCGCCATATTCGGTGTTGTGGGGCGTGCCGAAGTCATAAAACATTTCACTGTCCGGACCACAGGGGTCACCTACGGGCGTATTCTGGGGTGCACCATTGCGGCTCCACCAGTTCTTGTCGCCATAGTAGAAGATACGCTCGCCATCGTGGATACCACGAGCATAGCCGGCTTCTTCAGTGTCAATATCGGCCTCACCGGATGACAGGTTTTTAGACGCAAACAACTTCTTCCAGACCGCAGCCGCTTCCGTGTCCTTCGGGATGTTGTACTCCGGCGCACCGATATAACAGGTAACGTACAGCTTGGCGGGATCTAACCCAACGACTTCAGTCAGGAACTCCCACATCCACTCAATCTGCTGCTCTTTGAAGTAGTCGCCCATGCTCCAGTTGCCGAGCATCTCGAAGAAGGTCGTGTGGCGGTTGTCACCGATATCCTCGATATCTTGGGCCCGTAGACAGGTCTGACTGTCGACTATTCGCTTGCCCTCAGGATGCGGCTGACCCAACAGGTAGGGAATCATAGGCTGCATGCCTGAGCCGGTGAAGAGGGTGGTCGGGTCGTCGGTTAGCACCAGCGGTGCCCGAGCAACGACCGTGTGACCACGATCAGCAAAAAAAGCCAGGTATTTGTTACGAATCTCTTGGGCGTTCATCCGCCCTATTGTATCAGAGGTGAGAGGAATCGAAAAATGAGGTGCAGTTGACAAAAAGCCCCAAACGAACGATGATGCAATCCACAATGATTTCACCCGAATTCCCACAAAATTCTTCAGGCCCGACATCCGAAGAGCCGCGCTCACTCGTGGATGAGGTAGCCGAGCTACTCGATACACCCGACGATTCGGACCGCCGGCCAGCACGGCCGCACGAAGTCGATGCCAAAACCAAGTACTACATGGATGGTGTTGTTACGATTGAACTCGGCCCCAGCTCCGAGTCATTGCTCTAAACTACGATTCCGCCGCCGATGCAGTGGTCGCCGTCGTACAGCACGGCTGATTGTCCTGGCGTAATCGCCCGGATATCCTCTGAAAGCTCAATATTCACCACCTCTGCGCCATCACCTTTGGGAGGACGGACCTCCCAAGCTAGTTGGCAGTCCACGAGGGAGGCGCGGTAGCGGGTCCGAACCTGGTAGGTTTTGCCGGCTTCGGGTGCTTCGTTTATCCAATGCAGGTCAGTGAGGTTCAGATTGCGATGCCACAGGCGCTCGTCGTCGAGCTGGGTCGTGACATAGACTTCATTCTTGGTCATGTTCTTGCCCACCACGTAATAAGGCAAACCGCCACCAACATCCAGACCATGGCGCTGGCCAATAGTATAGAAAATAGCGCCGTCGTGCTCACCAATGACTGCTCCATGTTGGTCCACGATAGTACCGGGTGTTTGTTCGCCCAGCTCATGCAGCAAGAAGTCTTTGATCCCCACCTTCCCCACAAAACAAATGCCTTGGCTATCTTTCTTATCGGCCGTGGCTAACCCGAGCTTCTTGGCAAGCTGGCGCACCTCGTCCTTGGTGGCAATGTCCCCGATGGGCATCAAAGTTTTAGCGAGTGCACCCCCAGTGACGCGGTACAAGAAGTAAGTCTGATCTTTTTCGCGGTTGGCAGCCACATGGAGCTCACCGTCGATAACTTGAGCGTAGTGCCCAGTCGCAATCATGTCAGCACCGTCAGCCAGCGCGGCTTCCAGGAAGATTTTGAACTTTACTTCTTGGTTGCACATTACATCTGGGTTCGGAGTCCGACCAGCCTGGTATTCGGCAATCATGTAGTCGACGACCTTCTGGCGGTATTCCTGCTGGAAATCGTACATTTTAAATGGAATATCCAGCTGCACGGCCACCCGCTTAGCATCCTGATAATCTTCCTTCCACGGGCAAACCATGCCGGGTAGATCCTGGCTCCAGTTCTTCATGTACACGCCTGTAACGTCATAGCCCTGCTGCTTCAACAGCGCAGCTGTGACAGAGCTATCCACGCCACCGGACATGCCAACATAAACTTTTTTAGACATATTAATCATATTTTATCAAATATAGCCGTTGAGTGCTAGCGGGTCGCAGGCCCTAGATATCTTTGGTAACGGCGCGTGATTTTTCCAGCTGCTTGCGGATGGCAAATAGCTCGTGACGGCGCCCCAGCCAGAATCCAGCGAAGATAAGTGGCAGCAGGAGTAGCATGGGCCACCAAATAACTGTCGCCTTATTATTGCCATTACCAGTCGCGCTCGACCCGCCAGATGTACTGCTGCCAGTACCGGTACTTTGCGTCACCTTGCCATTCGCCACTCCCACGAGTTGCAGGAAAGCAACGGTCCCATTTGCATCGGTCGCTTTCACGATCACCTTGTAGACACCAGCTGATTTGTAGACATGCTTGACAGTGATGTTCCCGGCGAATGCTTCGCTCTGCAGTGTCGGCGCAGTACCATCACCCCAGTCGGTACTAATTGCATACGGCCCGATACCACCACTCAGGATTATGGGCCAGTCAAGCTCCTTGCCAGGGTCTGCACCCAGCTGGGCAAATGTACTACTTAGGCTCACGCGCGTACCGAACTGCACAAACTGCGTATCGGCGTAGGTGACGGTGACGGTGTTAGAGTCCGGGCCAGCCTGGTCTAATGAGTCGTACACCCGCGCCACCAGGTCATTTTGCCCACTAAACAGGTCTGCCTGGAGCGAATAGCTACCACTCGTACAGCTCGCTGAGCCCACAAAGATATTGTTGCTAAACACTTTTACTAGCAGACCGGTCTTACACAGACCGCTAATCGTAATCGGGGTGGTCTTGAATGTCTGGCCATTACCAGGAACACCGATGGTCGCTGCCTGGGTGGGCGGTGGTGCAGCCACAGTGCCCTGCAGACCGACCGAGCCCGACTGGGGATTCTGCTGCGAACCAAGTCCATGGACCGTGCGTGGCAGGGTCAGTACGATCATCAATAGCAAGCCAAGCATAAGTAAGAGAGCGGCTGTGTACCGATTGCTCACGAGCCTACTCCTCACCCTCTTGCTCCTTACTTTATCTATTAATCCCTATCGACGGCCGGCGCGACGCAATACGCGCTGGTTGTAGCGCTTGATGAGTCGTGGCAATTCAACTATTAGGAAGATGATGAGTGCAATCAGGACCAGAATGGTGATGATTACTGGCATCGGAATGACGTAGAACGTTGTGGTAGCAGTCAGCGTCTGACCCTTGCCGTACCCAAAGTCACCCCGGACCGTATACTTACCGAAGCCACCAATGCCACTCTTCAGGGGAGTTGAAAACTTACGGATACTGTTTGGCAAAACATTACCGGGGGTGTCGCTGTCGTTGACTTCGGTCGAGAAGACGGTCTTACCACGGAAGTTAGTGACCGTAACCTTACCAAATGGCACTTCCTGGATATCACCAGTATTATTGAAACGAACAACGGATGCGAGGTTCTTGTTCTTCGTGAATACTGTGTGGACGCGGTCGCCGCTCGAGCGAACGTCGAAGCTGGCAATGCCCATCTGCTCCTTGTAGTTACCAGGGACCTTTACCAGCACTAACGAGGCAACGCTAGCCGAGAGTGCTACTTGGGCATTCTGGTTACCAGTCGCGTTATTCGTAGCGACAAAGCGAACCGCGCCGAAGTAACCGCCGGCAGGTGCAGTAGCAGGAACAGTAATGGGTACTTTTACATCCTTTTGCTCGCCTGCAGCCAGTGTTACATCACTGATGTTTGGTACAAACTGTCGTAGGCTGTGTGTTGGCGCAGCCTTATTGTTATCCAGAATTAGTGCAGGCGTACCATCTTCCTGGCTACCGGCAGTAAAGTCGTTAATAGCAACCTGGAATGTGGCTGTCGCACCCGTCACATTTGTGATGTATACATCTAGAGTCTTACTGCCACCTGGGTTGATGGTAACATTTGACACCACCGGTGAGATCTTTAATCCGTTACCTGTACCGCCTACACTCGTAGCTGCGGCGACTTGGCCCAGGGGCAAAGCTGCACTGACTAGTGTAATAATCGCCACCAAAAATCCACGCACCCCCGCTGGTAAACGTGTAAATCGACTCATGTAATAATCCCTCTCGTCTATGTTTTCTACTTTGCACTCATAGTACCAAAGTGCTCGCGTTTTACCAAGCAGCCACCACCTAGGGATCAGTTAGAAACTGGCCGTCGCGACATAGGTAAGCGTTGTCACATAGATACCCGGTGCCTGGTTTTTTGCAACATTCGCAATATAGCTTGCCGTATAGCGACGTGCTTCATCTGGCTGCGGAACAGATGCTACAACGTCGCCACTCACAAACTTGTAGCTGTTTGGCACATTGTAGCCAGCAGCCGGTTGACCGCTACCCGTGCCACTCGGTGCTTGACCGACTTGCGGGTCAGAGTTTGCCTCCAGGTTCATGCCAAATTGACTCACGCCAGGCCGTGAAGTATCGGGATTTACGAGGTTAGGAATCACATTGTTACCAGAGGTAAGTGTGTTGCCACTCACCTGGATGATATAGCCGTTGTCCCCGTTCGTACCAGCCACCATCTGTGTCTGTGCCACGCTTGCGACCGCCGGGGTGAAATCACCAAAGTCTATTTGATCTCCGCTCACAGTCGAGCAATCTACGCCGCCGACCGAAACGCCCGCACAAAAGTACAAGTATGGTGGTACGGTGGTCGAAATCTGTACGGCATCGTTCGTATTCATAGCAATACCACCGTAGTCATTGCTGCTACCACTACCATTCGTAGAAGCGTAGGTTTGGATGCGACCAAAGAAACTGCCGGTGTTACTAGGGTTAGTGATACCGCTCAGGCTCACACTCAGGCTGGCTGGACCGAAACTTGACGCCCCACGAGTCAACACAATAGTCGTACCGCTGACACTTAATATACTCATACCTGTCCCGCCAGTCTGTGCGGTCAGTGTTACGCTGGATAAGTCCATGCCAACAGGCAGACTACAAGGCTGACCAATCAGCGGACTCTCGGCGCAAAATTCAAGCCGTACCGAGCCTAACGTTTCAGACTGCGGAACCATGAATGCTAGTGTATACGTCGAGGTAGCACTGGGTAGTGAATCGGTTAGCTCAATACTACGTGTCGGCAGTTGGTCGCCATATGCCCTACCCAAGTGCAATAGCCCTGCTACGAGAAGCAGGGCTATGAGAAGTACTTGCAGACTTCGGACTGTGACTAGTCTATGTGTCGCGGCGCGGAACATTCATGGCTGTCCTAGAATGTACCAGTTGCAATCAGTGATTCGTCAGCAGTGTAGACACCGGCAGGGGTGGTCGCAGCTGCTTCGGCATCGAAGTTCAGAACACCATTCAGGTCTGCTGATGCGCCTCCGGTGGTGTCAGCAAGCTTTGTACCACCGCCAGTTGTTACCTGGTTACCAACAGTAGTGTCGTCCATGGCGTAATCCGTAGTGTTGTATGGAGCGGTAGGAGTCAGTGTACCAAGCGTACTACCGATGGCCGTGTCGGCGGCCACGTTGACGCCGAACAGTGCCTGATTAGCCGTCGTAAGTGAGCTTGGCGTTATACCGATACCCCCGATTGGACATAGGTCAGTACCACCATTACGGCTGAGGCCGCTACAAGTGTTGTGGGTCTTCATTTTAATGACCGCACCAGTCAAAGCATTAGTAGAAACTTGGAAGAAGGCCGTGTCACTACTCCCTGTGCCGTTCGCCGTGCTCAACACCTTTGGTGTACCACTACCCAGGACGACGCTGACACCAGGGGTGAGACCGCCACAGCCGGCAGTGCTAATGGTCGTCTTGTTGATACAAAAGGTCAGTGTCTCCATGACGGTAGCACTCACGTTAATGAGTGGAACGGTTGAGAGCGCAAACCCACCATAGTCCAGGTCGTTACCGATGCTCGTAACCGATGTGTAAGTACCGTAGGTGTTGTTTGAGTACGTATAAACACGAGCCCAAAAAGTTCCGGTGAAGGTAGGGTTTTTTACGCCGCTTAAGGTGAACGTAACTGAAGAAGTACCGAGAGCATTAGTACCACTAGCGTCGTTCAGTAGAACTGTCGTGTTAGAAGGTGTTGCAGTACCTGCGCCGGTGTGGTCGATTACCCAACCAGTAGCAGGGGTAACTGACAGCGTAGCTGTATGCGTATCAATAGAGGTACCATCAGTTATACAACTGCCGCTAATAATAGAACTGTTGTTACAGAAATCAATGACGATACTTTCAGCTGCTGTTGTTTGTGGAGTGAAGGTAACTACATAGTCTACGCCAGTCTGACTAGGAGTAGAGTCACTCATCTCAATACTTCGTGTCTGAACCTGAGAGTCGGCACTTACGAAGGGCGATACCAGAGGTACCAAAGCGCCAAGAGCTACCACCACTGCGGCGGCAAGCGATCCAGCGCGGCTGACTGCTTTACGTTTGATACTCATCTCTATTTTCTCCTTATTTTTGTTTCTGTTTTAAGGTGTTATATGACCAAATCATACCATGAGCGTTATAGACGAGCAACACTATTTGTAGGCTAAACGTTGACTAATCTACAACTTGCCTTCCGACACATTCTAAAATGTAGCGGTTGCAACCAGTGACTGACGCATAGTGTATGCGCCGCCGGGCGTGACGCCCGAGATATTGAAGAGATACGAAATAGTATAGTCGGTCTCGCCAGAGCTTTGGCTGCTGCTGGCAATGATGTCACTGTCATTATATTGATAAGCATCGGCTGTGTTGTAACCAGGGGCTGCGTCCCCATGCGAGAATGTGCTGTCGGGTGCCTGGCTGGGGTTGGCACCCAGACCACCGTTACAGCCACCGTGACCGTCGAAACCAGACGGCGTAGTGTTAGATGGACAGCCGTTGGCAACTAGGTTCATGCCAAACTGCTCGGTACCCGTCGATGAGTTAGCGGCGGCGGTTAGGAGGCTCAACACATGACTAGCGTTGGTGGGGCCGGGCGAGCTGGTGCGGACGACATAGCCGCTGGCCAGGTAACTCTTGACCGAGAAAGTGGCACTCGCAACTTTGGTAGAAGTCGTAGTTAACTGACCTACATTAATATTGGCAACCGGTACTATCATCTCCAGCGAATTATCACGCGCCGTGTTGTTACCGGCCTGTATCTGGTAGCTCGCGCTGCTGGAATTGCCGACGGCCGTCTCACCTGCCGTCTGCTTACTACAGTAGTTACTCGAACAAGCATTCAGTTCGCCACCACTGCCAAAGAACGTTTCATCTACACCATAGTGAGCCGACGACGACTGCACGGCCGACACCGTGCCGCTCGCAGCACATATCACGAGTATGCCCAACAGGAGTGAATGCAGTCCCTTTTTGTATTGCCTCATTCTACTTTCTATTGTCCTAGAGGTATGCCCAAAAAGCAATTCCGTTTACGCTTTTGATCTGTTGGTGGTATCATGAAGGAAAGATAACAGGTGGTATGGCAGACGAACAGCAAAATACTGGTAGCACTACCGGTGACGGCGAATCGCTAGAGGGTGCGGCAGCATCGGCCCAACCGGCGACTCCCGAGCAGGCCGGTGACAACAAGGACCAGAAGAAGAAAAGGAAAGGCGGTGGCATCTTTAAGAAGTTCAGCGTCTACTTGCTCATGTTCGTGCTGGTCATATTACTTGCCGTCATGGTAGTAGTTGGGACCTACCTGCGCAGCCACACCAAGACCAACACCAAGATTAATACCCAGAACTTGACCCAGAGTGACCTGACACAGCTTGGCCAGAGCGACGTGACCGTCGGCGATGCCAAACAAGTGCTCAACGTACAGAGCAATGCGGTCTTCGCCGGCCAAGTCCTCGTCCGCAGCGACTTACAGGTAGCCGGCAAGCTGCAAGTCGGCGGTAGCCTATCGCTCACTGGCATTCAAGTATCTGGCGACAGCGTCTTTGATCAGATCCAAGTAAACAAGAACCTGCAGGTGGCTGGCGATACGGCCGTCCAGGGCCAGTTGACTGTGGCAAAAAGTATCTCTGTAAATGGCGGTGGCACCTTTAACGGTCCACTGACCGCACCATCACTGACTGTTAACACCCTGCAGCTCAATGGCGACATTATCTTCTCGCACCACATTACCGCTGGTGGTGTAAACCCCGGCCGTACAAGTGGTAACGCCTTGGGCGGCGGCGGCACCTCATCTGTTAGTGGCTCCGACACCGCCGGGTCTATCACTATTAACACCGGTAGCAATCCGAGTACTGGCTGCTTTATAACGGTTAACTTTGCCAGCAAATATAGCTCGACACCACATGTCGTGGCCTCGCCTATCGATGCGGCTGCCGGCGGCCTGGCCTGGTATGTTACCCGCACGACGAGTAGTTTTAGCGTCTGTAGTAACAGCGCGCCACCGGGCAACGCCAGCTTTGGCTTCGACTACATCATTTTTGACTAGTAATTCAGGCCTGGTCGGCAGCTTCGGGAAGAGCAGCAGCGATTCGCCCACGACGAATGCGGATTTAGTTCGCAAGCTGCGATGATGATTCGAACATAGTGAGAAACATATGCCAGCCAGAGGGATCCCACGATAGTGGGCCGCGCATGGGTGTCTCGATTAGATGTCGAGGAAGACGGTGACTTGGTCGGCTTTGACGTGCATGATACCGCCGTTAATAGGTATGATCTGATCGTCTTGGCCTTCAACACGAATAGTCAGATCACACGGCTCGAGGAGTGTAATGAAGTTGTGGTGCTTGGGCAGGATGTCGAACTCTCCAGTTTTACTCTCGGCTGACACACTTGCCGCCAAGCCTTCAAAATAGACCTTGTATGGTGAATAAACTTTGAGCGCCATGTTCTTCCCAGTCTCTATCTGGGATTCGATCGGCTCACCATCTTTCTTTTCGTCGTCGCCCATACCTATACGATAATTTCTTCGATGCTCCTCAGCGTATCATCACGACTAAAGAAGTCGCCGGGCACACCAGTGTGCTTGGTCATAACATTCATGTTCTGGGTAAAGTTCTTGATAAGCTTCTTGGCCTTGTTGTAGTCGCTGCGGTCGGCCGGACTGAGCTCGTTTTCACCAATGATGGCAATGATACCCTTCAGGCTTTCGTACTTCTGGAGCAGCGCCATCACCTGGACACTCAGTACATAGTGCCGGTCGCCGACAATTTCTGGCGTCAGCAGGCTAGACGTTGTCAGGTTCAAGTCGACAGCCGGGCGAATACCCTGCTCCGCCACTTTACGAGACAGCACGATAATTGAGTCCATCTCGTGACCAATGAATTGCACCGCCGGGTCAGACACGTCGTCGGCGGGCACGTAGATAGTCTGGACTGAGGTGATGGAGCCATTTTCGTTAGAACTCAAGCGGTCCTGGAGCGTTTTTACATCAGAGAAAATAGTCGGCTCATAACCACCTTCGTTTGGCACTTGATCCAGAATGGTCGATAGCTCGTTACGTGCCTGGACATAACGGAACATGTTGTCGGCGAAGAATAGCACATCTTTCTTCTGCTCGTCGCGGAAGTGTTCGGCAGCAGCGGTGGCCGAAATACCAATAAGGGAACGCTGGACAGGATTCTCGTTCATCTGAGCAAAGAACATCACCGTGCTCTTCAGTAGGTCGTTCTCTCGCAGGGTGTCCCAGAGCTCGTGACCCTCACGAATACGCTCTCCAATACCAGTAAAGAACGACAGACCGGAGCCGCTGCGGGCGATGTTGTTAATTAGCTCCATGGTCACCACGGTCTTACCGACACCAGCACCACCAATGACACCAATCTTACGGCCCTTCACGAATGGTGTAAAGAAGTCCATAACCTTGATACCTGTTTCCAGGATTTCCGGCTTAGCAATCTCGAAGTTGGTACTGCGCGGTGGCAGCTTCATGACATCTTTGCGCGGAACGCTTGGATCAACTGGCTCACCACCGTCAAGTGGGTCACCCAAGGCGTTCATGATACGTCCAATGGTTGGCTCACCCAATGGCACTTCAATTCCCTTAAAGGTACGCTGTACCGTCATGCCCTTGGTCATACGTTTGTCGGTCCGGATGTTCAGGCAGAAGGCAATGCCACCCGGTTCTAGGTGATCGACCAGCAGAGTCGTGTTAAAGCCATTGTCTACTACGACCAGCTCGTTGACACTTGGTGGATCGTCGTCGAAGCGGGCCCGGACAATCAGGTCTTTCATGGATACTAGTACACCTGGCATTATGCAGCCCTCCCGGCACCAGCCTTTTTCATACCATTAATGATCTCTTTCAAACGTTCATCTTTGATTGCCCGGCGGGCACGGTTATAGTCCATATGCAACTCCTGGCGTGACTCATCGGCCCGCTGGTGCGAGGCGGTCATGGCTTTGAACCGGCTAGCATACTGTGCCAGCTTAGAGCTTAGGATGAGCTGGCTAATAGAAATCTGCATCATAGAACGCTCCAAGTGAGCGGCCACACCGAAGCTGTCCGGCTCGAAGATATAGGTTTCCTCACTAATGACCTCGTCTGGATCATCGGACTGGGCACCCTGACTCTTGACGGCACTCGCAAGTTCGATTCGCTTCACTTCCTGACTCATGAGTGAAATGTACTCGGCATAATAGATGCTCGCCGTCTTGTACTGCTGCACCTCGCGCACGATCGGTACGACGTTAATATTCTGATCTTTGGCCGGTAGTTTGAAGTACTTTTTGAACGCGATGCCCCGCTGACTAAGCTGAATCGCGCCGTGGTGACCGATGACGATTATGTCGTTCTTGTTTTTGTCGTAGTTCTCGAGCACGAGTTTCAGAATTTTCTGGTCAATGTCACCGCTAAAGCCACCTTCGGCCGTAATCATAATCATCAGTTCCTTCTGAATAACTGGTGTCTGGCCCTCGTCACGACCAAAGCTAAACAGCGCGTCCACCCGCAGCTGACTATAGATTTTCCAAAGTGCATCAAAAAATTTGGTCGCTTCAAGTACCTGGTTTTTGGTCTGGGCGATCTTCATGCTCGCAATGCCCTCAAAGGCGCTAGTAAGTTCCACCAAGGTTGCCATCGAGACCTCCTCGAGCGCAATTTCATTTGGACGTTTCATCAGGCTTTAGCCTCCGCTGGCTCTTTGACTACTTCAGCTGGTTTTTCCTCGGACTTTTCGTCCTTCTTATCCTCTTTTTTGTCTTCTTTCTTCTTATCTTTGTCGGACTTCTTGTCATCCTTGGCGTCGGTCGGTGGAGCTGGAGCTTCTTCCTTTGGCTCCTCTGGTGGCGGTGGTAATTTCGCGACCTTAGACTTCAAATCATCGCGTATCGCATCGTACTCTTCGTCTTTGGTAATGCGCTTCCCAAATTCATTAGCAGCCAGTTTGAGTGCGGCAACATCGAGTTCAGCCCCCTCTTCGAGGTTAAGCGTGATATCCATCATGAGCTGCTGAGCCATCAACGAGAAAGTATCGGTAGGACTCTGCGTCAGCACCTTAAAAATGTTAGTACCGACTTCCAGGGCGTGCTTTGCCTCGGCACCAAGTTCCGAACCAAAGTGAGAAAATTCCTCAGCCTGGCGATAATCAGCGAGCAGCTTCAATGTTCGGGCAGCCAAATCTTTTTGGCGTTTATTGTGACCGACACCGCCGGCACGGGTCACCGATAGCCCCATGCTCACAGCCGGGCGGATACCGGCACGGAAGGTGGTCATATCGAGAATCCATTGACCGTCAGTGATAGACATAATGTTCGTTGGTAGGTAGGCGGTGATGTCGCCGTTGGCAGCGTGCACGACCGGTACACTGGTGAGTGTTTTACCATTGCGGTCCAAACGACCAGCGCGCTCGAGCAAGCTCGAGTGGGCATAGAACATATCACCAGGGTAGGAGTCACGACCTGGACTGACACCAGAGAGCAGAGCAACTTCTCGGTAGGCATGGGCGTGTGACGTTAAGTCATCGTAGACGATAATAGTATCCTGATCGCACTTCTGCCACAGGTACTCAGCCAGGCTACATGCCACATATGGCGCAATGTAACTCATAATCAGCGACTCGAACATGGTCGACACGACGACGATGGCTTTCTCCATGCCGCCACCCTCGTTCAAACGGGTCAGCAAGGTATCAATATCACTACGGCGCTTGGCAATCAGGCAGTAGACCACGATCTGGTCGGTGTTCTTCTGGTTGATAGCCAACTGGGTCACAATAGTACTTTTACCGGATTTGCTGTCACCGAGCAGCGCCATACGCTGGCCACGTACCATCGGGAATAGCGCATCGATAGCCGTTACGCCTGACTCCAGCTGATCCTCGACCAACTTACGTTCATACAGTGGGGGTGCCGTGTTGAATACCGGCCATGATGCCGAAGCTGCAATCGGACCCTTGCCGTCAATCGGGTCACCTGTGACGGACACAACACGACCGATAAAGTCCTTGCCGACCTTACAAACCAGCTCCTGGTGCTGCACGACAGCCACCATACCAACACGAAGCATGTCTGAGCCTAGGTGCAGAATTGTCACCATATTCTCACTCACCTGGTGTACGAAGCCCTTGCTACCGTCCTCGAACATAATCAGGGCGTGTACCGCGCAGGGCTGAAGGCCAGTCGCTTTCACAAGGAACTTATCGACAGCCACAACTTCACCAACTGGGTTACCGCCAGCGATCAGTTTCTGGAAATGCTGACTGTTATTCGGGGTAGTCTGGGCTGCAGCTTCACTCATGCGGCAACCCCTTGTGGTTGGGGCTGGGCTGGTACTGGCGGATCTGTTGCGAGTGGCTGGGCAATCGCCTCACGAAGCGTCTGCATGACTACATCGCGCTTCTGGTTCAGTGCCGCACCGAGGGAAAAATCAAAATATTTGTTAGTCGTGCGCAGAACACAACCAGCACCGATGTTCGGTTGCAACCCAAAAGTCACCAGTGCGAGCGGGTGAATTTGTTCCCGTAGGTACGAAGTAAGTTTCTCACTGAACTGCGGTGAGGGATCGGCGCTAAAGCTCATGTGCAAACGAGGAGCGCGCTCACGAACACTCACCAAAAATTGCATAAGTAGTGTGCGGTCCGTGGTTTGCAAGAGGTTCAGCTTGTTTAGTTCCACCGTCTGTGTAAGTAGCTCGCTCATCTTCGGTAATGCTGTCGCCGTCTGATTCGTACGAATCGCGTTCTGGTTGAGTGCGTTATCAATCGCTTCCAGCTCACGAATAAGTCGGCCCAGGTCGACTGGACTCGAGACAGCAACCGGTAGTCCAACCATCTTGCTCTCAGCCACGACTAAGCTCCTTTAGTGATGTCATCGATAATTGCCTGTTTATTTTGCTCAATATCAGCCAGGATGAATTCGAGCTGATCGTTGAGGTCAATTTGATTACCAATAGCTGCCAGGACGTAGTGGTTGATAATATCAGTCATGTTCTGCTCGAAGCGCTGAACCATCTGCTGCTTCTCGGCAACAATTTCTTTCTGAACCTGGTCGCTCATGATAGCCCGCTGCTCATCGATAGCGGCATTTGTCTTCTGGATTGAATCGATAGCCAGCTGCTTGGCATCGCTAATCGACTGTTCGTACTTTTCAAATTCCTCGGTAAGTTTGCGCGTTACCTCAGTTTTCATATACTCGTTGAGCTGGCTGGTCGTCAAACGCAGGTCTTGCTGCAAGAACATGGCATTTTCACCAATGATTTTCTCGAAGTGCAGACGTCCCCGGTTTTTGAGCTCCTCGCGAAACTCATCGTTGAAGATGTGCTCGACATCTCTCTTGCCATCCTCGAGCAGCGAATCCGTTGAGTTACCTCGTGAACCACCGTTGCCGATATGCAGAATAATCCAGACAAAACCAACACCGACAGAGCCGATAAATCCGAGAATTAAGAGTAGCCACCAGATTGTCATTGTTTATATTCTTCCCACCGCATAAATGTACTGGTTATATGCGCTTTTTGGATTTTGCTGTCAACAGTTCTGGCAGCGGTTCCGGAAAGTATGACCCACCACCCCTGTTAGCAAAATGCTAAAGCTTCAGGAGTAAGTATACTCCGAAAATGCCCAGAATAAAACAAATTAAGCCAGAGAGCACCACTCGAATAATGCCACCGACAATCTGCTTCTTGGCCATCGGATTACGACCGATGGCGATTAACCCACCGCGCACACCAGAGTACAAAATACCGCCAGCCACGAAGGCGCTCACTAGCAGCACGACCAATGCAATGTAAACTCGGGCCGTACTGACTGGCTTGCCCGCCACCGCTTCACTGGCGCTTCGGAGGAACCCCGGTAACCCATCGGCGCTGGTCTGCTGCAGTGGGTTGTGCGAAATACTGATGTCAATTGGCACGCGACCAATCGATACGCTCACCTCTTTGCCTGTTGAGTCCTTAAGCTTAGCTGTACCGGCCACTGTGCCACTACCACTAAAATCAGCCGTCGCCTTGCCAAGCACCGTCGGCTGGGTCGTGTCGACCTTCATGCCCACACCGGCCAGTGCCGAAATAGTGATATAGTCGCCAGCCTTGATGGGACCGTTCTGATTGCTTACCAGCACATCGTAGTGTCCAAAAGTAGCGACAAAAACTTGGCTTTTATTGCCATTGCTCCCGATTGTCACGGTCGCATCGTTAGCGGCCACCACGACACCTTGCATTTTGGTGACCGTATCAGTTGTAAGTGGCGCAACTTTCGACGAATCCTTCGGATCGAGCATCACGATCATGCCATTTTGCAGCACCGTATCGCTACCATACCCCTGCGTCACTGCCTGGTTTGTTGCGCCGTTCTCGATCGTGCTCGTCTTCTGGGTTTTCGAGCTAGACTTCGTGGAAGTAGCTGCGAGTACGGTTGCCGGTGACACCATAACCGATACCGTCAGCAGAGCTAACAAGCTCAATCTGAAGTTTTTGAGTTTTCGCATAATTAACCATAAGTATAACAATCCGCTGCGTTAGCTACAAAAGCGTTGCAGTGCCTGCAAAAGCGCATCGATATTGGCTTTGGTAGTTTGCCGTCCCATCGTAAAGCGCAGACTCGACTGAGCATCAGCCTCGCCTATGCCCATGGCTCGCAGTACGTGTGAGGGCTCTTCATCGGAGGCAGAACAGGCCGAACCAGCCGCTGCCAAGATGCCCGCTTCGTCCAGCTGCATGAGGAGCCGTTCGTTGTCGACACCTGGGATAGTGACATGCAGGTTATTCGGTAGACGCTTTTTACGTGACCCATTGATAGTCACCTCTGGTAAAACCTTCTCAATTTCATCAAAGAAGTACTTCTGGAGCGCCTGCAGCCGTGCCACTTCATCGGACTGACTCGCTTGCGCAATACTCAGTGCTGTCGCAAAGCCGACCACTTGGGCCACATTTTCGGTGCCACTGCGGAGTCCCCGCTCCTGGCCACCGCCTAGCACAAGTGGCTGTAGCTGCACATGCGCCCCGACATACAGGGCCCCGCTCTGCTTGGGACCGTACATCTTCCCCCCATTCAGCGTCAACAGGTCGACACCTAGCCTTGAAACATGCAGATCAAGGTAGTTTGCCGCCTGGCACGCATCAGTGTGGAAATAGAGTGGTAGGTTGCCACCACGTGCCCGGCGTTTCTGCTCAATAATCATTGCTGCCTCTTTGAGCGGTTGGATGGTACCGACTTCATTGTTGGCATACATCACGCTTACCAGGACGGTTTTATCATCGATAGCCGCTTCCAGGGCGGCCAGATCAATTGTGCCGTCCGCCTGAACAGCTACCTGACGGCAGGTGTAGCGTTCAGCCGGACGCAATACCGATTCATGCTCAACCGCGCTCACCACCATGTTCCCTTCGGGGAATTGTTCCATAATGCCGTGAATAGCCAGGTTATTTGCTTCGGTGCCACCAGCGGTAAAGATTACCTCTGCCGGTCGTGCTCCCAGCTGTGCCGCAGCCTTGCTGCGCGCATCAGCTAGCTCATGACCGACTTTTTTGGCGGCTAAATACAGTGCCGATGGATTATAAAACTGCTCGGCATAATACGGTTGCATGGCTTCCAGTACCCGCGGATCCATAGGGGTAGCTGCAGCATAATCGAGATATATCGAATGTTTCATCTGAGAATACTATACAAGGCTTCGCCCGGGATGTGCCGTGACAGAAAGTCGTTTAGGCAGCGAGCATGCGGTCGTAATCACCAAGGACTTGCCGACAATAGTTCTGCACCGCCATACGAAAATTCCGAGCCTCTTCACCCTGCAACTTGCGATACGAATTGCCGCCCTGCGACTTCAGTACGCCATCCGGGCGAACATCATAGCGAGTCGTCATCATCTGGCGTTTACCGGCACGGTCAGTCCACTCCTCGTGCCACACCCAGGTGTGCTCATCGAGGCAGAAAAATTCACGGCGTGTGCCCGCTGGCACTGAGCCAAACAGCTGGCCGCCAATCTTGGCTTCGTGGTGAATCAGCGCTTTGTCAAAATCAGCCTGACGCTGCGCCTGTTTCTGAGCCTTCATGCTAGGAAGTAAGTTCATCTATTTTTCCTCGCTCTCAGCGAAAATAGCGGCTAGTGTTGCTCGTGCAGAATCAGCAGCATTGTTTGGAGTAAGGTATTCGGTAACAGTTGGCGCTATGGTCTCTTCGGTACGTTCTAGCAGCTTTAAGCCCTGAGCGTGTACAGCTGCGATCTCACGAATTTCTGGTACTGGCGCCTGCTGCGCGACAACCTCTTCCGGTAGGGCGAACAGAACACGCTGTTCAGCGGCACTCACCCGATTCTTTCGGGCAAATATCCTTTCAGCATGACTGAAAGAACCACCAGTCTCGACTGGTGGCATGAAAGTTCGAATAATACCGTTGTTGAATCCCATGATCCGTAGTTTCCTATATGCCAAACAACGTACGGGCGTTCGCTGTGGTCTGCGTCGCGAGCTCTTCCAGACTTACGTCTCGGGATTTCGCGCCAAACTCAGCAACTGTCCTTGTGTGATATGGCTCACAAATTTTACCACGGAACGGCGTTGGAGTCAAGAAGGGGGCGTCTGTCTCGAGCACTAGCTTCTCGAGAGGAATTGCCTGATACATTGCCAGCTGGTCTTCGCTCTTGGCGAATGTTGCGATACCGTTCATCCCGATGTACAAACCGTGTTCCAGAGCTTTATCCAAATTTTTGCGGCTGTCGGTAAAACTATGGAGGACGCCTCTGATGCCCTGGTAGCGCTCAAAAATCGGCCAAAAGTCATCAAAAGCGTCACGTACATGGAATGACAGGGGCAAATCATGCTCCAGTGCCAGCTCTATCTGGTATTTCAGCAGGTGGATCTGGGCCTCACGCGAGCTGTTGCCGTAGAAATAATCCAATCCGCACTCGCCCACTGCCACCACCTTATCACGTGTCACAAGGGCCCTAAACGCGTCAAGCGCGGCTTTATCATCCACATAGCGGCCCGTTTCGTGCGGATGAATCCCAATAGCGGCCCATAGGGTATCTTTGTCCGCCACAAAATCCACTGCTAGCGCGCTATCCTCAACAGAGGTGCCGATACACACCATTCGAGTCACCCCAGCCTCGTGAGCACGTTCTATCACCTCATCTGGGGTGCGCTCTACACCGTCCTCGCGCCACTTGTCGTAGACCGGCGTCAACTTCTGCACAATCTCATGAATATGGCAGTGCGTGTCGAACAACTCTAGCACCGTTCTAGTCCTCTTTGGCTGGCGTATCAAACTTCGGGAACAGGGTGCCTTCGAATGGGCGAATCACGCCTTCGGAGAAGGTATTGCGGATAGTCGTGGCCGTAGACGGCATAAATGGCTCAAGCAGGTCGGCAATTTCCACCAGACAGCCTGCCTGGTAAGCCAAAACTTCCTTCAGGTGGTCGTCATCACCTTCTTTGGCCAGCATCCATGGTTTCTCGAGATCGATATAGGCATTCAGACCACGGACCTGCTCCCAAACTTCATCGAGCGCGCGGTCAAACTGACAATTAGCCAATGCCTCACGGTATTCGGCCATATCGTGCTCGGCCTCAGGAACTTCGCCAATAGTGCCGTTTTGGTACTTCTGGATCATGGCTACCGTGCGCTGAACAGCGTTACCGAGTTCGTTGGCGAGTTCGTTGTTGTAGGCTTGGTCGAACAGCTCCTGGGTAAAATCACCGTCGTTGTAGCTCGGCACATGGCGCAGGAAGTAGTAGCGGAAAGCATCGGCGCCATACTTGGCAACTAGTTGCTTGGGGCTGATGACATTACCAAGGGTTTTGCTCATCTTCTTGCCATCGACAGTCACGAAGCCATGAACATACAGCGTCTTCGGTAGGTCAATACCGAGGCTCATGAGCATCGCCGGCCAGATAGCGGCATGGAAACGAATGATGTCCTTACCGATAATCTGCACGTCAGCCGGCCAGAACTTCGCAAAATCCTCGTGTTCTGGGTAACCCAGCACGGTAATGTAGTTCATGAGTGCTTCAAACCAAACGTACATGACCTGCGTCTTATCGCCGGGCACTGGGATACCCCAAGAAATTTTGTCCTTTGGCCGGGAAATACTAATATCCGAGAGGCCCGAATTAATTACCGACAAGATCTCATTGCGCTTGGTGTCGGGGATGATCCGCAGCGTGCCAGATTTGATAGCCTGACCAACCTGCTCGGTATAGCGGCTGAGCTTGAAAAAGTAGTTCTCTTCCTCGATTTTCTCGTAGGGACGGTTGTGGGCTGGGCAGACACCGTTGTTAGCCTTGACTTCGGTCTCGGTAAAGAAGGCTTCGTCACCCGTGCAATACCAACCGGTATAGCTGCCTTTGTAAATATCGTCCTTGTTCAGGGCCTGCCAGATCAGCTGTGCCCGTTCCTCATGCGCTTTTTGAGTGGTACGGATAAAGCGATCATTACTGGCATCAACTAGCTTGGTCATATCACTAAATGCTTTACTGATTTCGTCGGCGTACTCCAGTGGTTTGACACCCTTTTCTTCGGCCTTTTCAGCGATCTTACCACCGTGCTCGTCAGTACCGGTGCTGAAGAGTACCTGATGACCTTGCTGACGGTGATAGCGAGCCAAGACGTCTGCCTGCAGCAATTCCATAGCAAAACCGATATGCGGTTCGGCGTTCACATATGGAATAGAGGTTGTTACATAAAACTTGTCCATGGGTAATAT
>DATMTN010000026.1:0-12643 GCA_035564115.1 Candidatus Microsaccharimonas sp.
GGAGAAGGCCGAGCTGCGGCCGCGACTCATAACCTGGCGACCACCAGGTGCCTGGAGTTTTTGTTTCTTCCGGGATAGTTTCATGTTTATTTAGCGTTTGCTATCTCTAATAATACCATCGATAACACATGAGCGGCATCTGTTTTGGCGAATGTCGCCAAGTGCTTACCTAGCTCAGCCCGTTTTTCGGGATTATCGAGCAACTCCCCCACTGCTAAGCCCAGACGACGCTCTTGCTCAGCCTGTGCCTGCGTAAATAATTCTATCGCACCTCTATCGGCCAATACCTGGGCATTCTTGACCTGATGACCCCCTACTAACTGTTCGGCAGGGACAATGATACAAGCCTTGCCCTGCACCGCGAATTCAGCGAGATTCGTGGCACCACCCCTGGCAATAATGACATCTGCTGCACCACTGTACTGCACGAAATCGGTCGTAAAGCCAATGACTTCCACTCGTTTTCGTGTTTCCGCCGGCAGAAGTTTGTCATAGACATTCGACAACTGTTTCTCCAGCGCCCGGCCAGCGATATGGGCAACATGTAGCTTGGGATATTTCTTGAGCAGGTAGGGTGTATTCTCGGCCACCGCCTGATTTAACCCCTCAGCGCCGTTACCGCCACCAGTAACCAACAGTAGTTGCGCGTCTGGCTTGATACCCACTTGATGTTTCAGCTGCTTGGCAATTGCCGGCGTGACTGGTTGATAGTCAGCGTTCAGCGGGATACCAACCATCTTGGTCTTGGTACGTGGGTAAGGATAAACCTCTTCGGGCAGGGCTACCGCATGGAGACTCGCCCAGCGCGCAATGATGCGATTTGCCAGGCTCGGTACACTGTCCGAGTCATGGGTAATGTACGGAATACCGTTCAGCTTACCGCCGAGCGCCACCGGCACACTTACAAAGCCACCACGAGTGAAGATAACGGACGGTTTGAGTTTCCGCAGCAGCCAGTAGCTTTGCCACAGGCCAGCAAGCACGCGGAAGCCATCACGTACGTTCCTGACTTGCGTAGGAACGTCTAGGAGCTGCCGGAAGCCCTCACCGTGGTATCGACGGAACTTGCCAGCTGGCACGGCGTAGACAGCGTCTACGGCCGGATCTGCTGCTGGTATATCGATGAGCTTGTCACCCTTTTGGCCAATATACACGA
The DNA here is from genome assembly GCA_035564115.1 of Candidatus Microsaccharimonas sp. Classification (GTDB taxonomy): domain Bacteria; phylum Patescibacteriota; class Saccharimonadia; order Saccharimonadales; family UBA4665; genus JACMPA01. Next base: position 1,157 of record DATMTN010000026.1, read on the forward strand.
TTTTTAGCCCAGGCTGGATGCGCTTAAGCGCGTGGGCTACTGCCAAAATTGGGGTGATATGCCCCCCTGACCCGCCGCCGGTCACGACTATTGTCATGGCTGTTCCTCTCATCATTAGTCGGTGCTATAAACGAAGTATACCGTGAAATCTGGAAAACGAGGCCTACCGCCGCCGCCACGAAGACAACACTCGTGCCACCATAACTGATAAATGGCAGCGTGATACCCTTCAACGGCAAGAGGCCAATCATCGCACCGATGTTAATAAGTGCCTGCGTGCTCAGCCAGGTCAACACCCCGAGGACAACAAAACGGCTAAAATCATCTGGGGCCCGTTCGGCAATGCTCCGCAGTCGACCGAAGAGTGCCACGTAGATGCCCAGTAGCACCACCACACCAATGAACCCGAAGACTTCAGCATAAATGGCGAAGATAGAGTCATTTGCCGCCTCTGGCAGATAGCCGTTTGCTTGGACGCTTCGGCCAAGCCCCAGGCCAATCATGCCACCAGAACCAACTGCAATCAGCGCCTGACATGCCTGCCAGCCTGTTGTCTGACAGTTCTGCTCGGGGTGCAGGAAGGTCGTCAGGCGATCCCGGCGATATGGTGTCGCACTAATAGCCAGCACCAGGCCAATAGCCACAACACCACCAATGAGCAGAATACGCTTAAATGGCAAGCCGGCAACAAATGCCAGCGTACCAAGCATGAGGATAATCACACCAGTTGAACCAAGGTCACTCTGAATGCCAGCAACGATGAGGCCGATGACTCCCATCGCAATCAATAGGGGCTTCAGCGTCTTGTCCGTCGTCGCAATTTGTCCCCGACTGACTCGTTCTGCTAGGAAGCCAGCCAGCCAAATCAATAGTGCGAATTTGAGTAGCTCCACCGATTGAAACGATAAGCTCCCCAGTCGCACCCAGCGGTGTGCGGGATATTGGGGGTTCACCGGCATGGCAATCGCTACGAGCGTCATTAGGCCGGCCAGTATCAGCAGTGGCTTATAGGCTTGGCGCCAGTACTTCACTGGTATCTGCGCCGTAACGGTGAAAGCTACCAGACTCAAACCTATGGCAATCAGCTGCTTGACCACATAATAGCTGCCACTGACACGGCTCGAGGCGCTCAGAGCCGGTCCAATGGCATACACAACCATCATACCGATGGCTAGTAGCAGCACACAGAGCGCAACCAGCCAGTAGTCGGGTTTGTGCTTGCGACCGAGATCACCACTGGCCCCTACCCCGCTGGAGCGGGGCTCAAATGTTGAGCGACGGCGTGTGCCACCCTGAATGTTCACACGTGCCTTCCAAGTAAGAATATAATCACGCCAGAAGCGGCTGCAACTTGTCCGAGAATCCAGAAACGCATCGTGACCTTCGTCTCGGGCCAACCGATAGCCTCAAAGTGGTGATGAATCGGTGAACTCAGGAAGACTTTCTTGCCATGGCGAAGCTTGCGCGAGGTGCGATTAATGATGACCGAGCCAGTCTCCATGACATAGACTAGACCGATGATGGGTAATACATAGATCGTGTCAGTTTGCATGGCAATGATACCAAGGGCCGTACCAAGGGCAAATGCGCCGACATCTCCCATAAAGAAACGTGCTGGATAGATATTGAACCACGTGTAGCTCAGCAGCGCACCGACCACTGTCAGACAGAAGGCCGCCAGCGCATACTTAGCCTCGATGCCGGCAATAATGGCGTAGGCGCCAAATGAAGATGCCAGCAGACCGCCGGCCAGACCATCAAGACCGTCGGTGATGTTCACAGAGTTGGCAGTAGCGACAACCACAAACCAGAAAAGTGCAATGATACCAATGCCTATGCTCCACTGGCCAATCCCTGGCACATGCACGCTATGCACGCCAAGCTTCTCGTAGAACCACCAGCCACCAGCCAGCGCCACCAAACTATACAGCGAGAACTTCATCTTGGCGTGCATACCAGCAATCTTAGCCGTGCCACGAATATTCATGATGTCATCAACCAAGCCAATCAACCCTGCCCCGAGCATACCCGCCAGTGGTAACCACGTTTGGCCGCGACTGAGATTTGCTGCAAACGTCACAATCGCGATGGCAAATACGAAAATAAGTCCGGCCATATTCGGCACATGACGTTGGTGCTTCGCAGCGTGCAGTTTCTGATAGACCGCCGCCGATGCACCACCCATAGCCTCGCTCCGCTGCTTTTTCCACCACTGTTTTTTGTAGGCAACCGTGGTGTATACGGGCGTCAGGACCATTGCGAACAGAAAGCCTAGAAAGCCCAGCAGGAACATCTGGACCAGCGTGCTGCTTTGAAGTGAAAATGTAAGCGTTGTAGGCATTGTTTTATCTGTTCTTCTTTCTGCTAATTATATCAATGTTTAGTGTGACTTCGGTGTAACGTATCCATTATCTATCAACATGTGGGCAATGTCAGCAAAAACTGGCTGCCCACCGTAGGTACCAGCGTAGCCGGCCACTCCGGGTTGGGTGTTGAATACGACGATAATGTACTGGGCTTGATCACCACCGACAAAGCCCGCATAGGTACCATTGTACTTGTCGGCATAGTAGCCGCCCGCCGGGTTAGCAATTTGGGCCGTGCCGGTCTTGCCACCGACCGCATACTGACTCGGGAAATCCAAGTAGCCGAAACCGTCCTGATGGTGTTGGTCAACCACATACTCCATCAGCGGTACTAAATCCTGGCTGACCTGCGGAGAGACCACCCCTGTTTTCAGCGCCTTCGGTTTCGTCGTGGTTGTCGCCCCTGCCGAGTTAGTCGTCCTATCTACCAGATAGGGCTGGTAGTACGTACCGCCGTTGAGAACACTCGAATAGGCAGCCGCCATCTGGAGCGGTGTTACCAAAATACCTTGGCCGAACGACATGTTGGCATAGGTCAAATCGATGCCCGCGCCGTTATTCTGTGGCCCCGTTACCAACCCAGCTGACTCATAGCCCTGCTCGATATTTGTATCCTTGCCAAACATGAAACGATTCGTTAGGTAGTCGTACCAGGCATTGCGAGCCTTGGGATTAATCTGACCGCCTCCCATTTGCATCAACTCCCAGGTCGCACCGGTGTTGAGACTGAGGTTTAGGAGGCTCGCAATGGTCTGATTTCGAGCGCCACCGTCTTCCTCGATATCGGTGATCTTGAAGCCATCTACGGTCCACTGTGCCGGGTCGTAGAATGTCGTATCCGGCTTAATAACTCCCATATCTAGAGCGGCAGCTGTTGTCAGCACCTTCATACTCGAACCTGGCTCAATCGCTTCGCTGACGCTGGCGTTCTCGAATAATTTCGGATCGCTCACCTGGCTATACTTGGCCGGGTCGTAGGTAGGATAGTTAGCCATCGCCTTAATCTTGCCCGTCGCTGGATCCATCACGACCGCACTCAGGCCTTTCGATTTCGTCTTCTGATATTCCGAAGCCAGGATGTTCTCTAGCTGGGCCTGCATGCCCAGGTTTACCGTCAGCAGTACCTTATCGCCATTCTTAGGAGCATGCTGGACATTACCTTTGCTGGCAGCCAATGGTACCCCATTTAGATCAGTAATCGCCTTCAACTCGCCTGGCGTCCCAGACAGCTGCTTGTTAAGCGCCTGCTCCAACCCGTAGTCGCCCACACCCTGATCGTTGACGAATCCGAGCAGCTGCGACGCCAAAGCCCCCTGTGGATAGGCACGATAGTCTTGCTCCTCGCTGTACAGACCGGCCAGTTTATAGCCCATCAGCTTATCACGCTGTTGGGGCGTCACCTTCTTGGCGAGTACGACGTACCGTGTGTCCTTTGTCTTCAGTCCTTTGCTGTAATCGTCAACGTTGCCGCCAAGCACCGAGGCGAGACGCACGGAGGCCTTGTCGACATCTGTTTTATAAGTCTGAATGTCAACTGGATCAGCAAAGATGGTGTAGAGCTTCTGGTTCAGCACAATCGGCACAGTATCTTCACCGTCGTGGACCTCAATCGTGCCACGGGTTGCGGGAATCTCCTTCTGATGCAGTTGGTCCGAGAGAGCCGCCTGCTTGTAGTGGTCATAGCGAATAATCTGCAAGTAAAACAAACGCACGCCAAACAATCCAACCACCAATATGAGCAATGCATACCAGGTGTGGATACGTTTAATTGCTGAACTTACCGAGCCCTCTCGGCTACTGCTATAAGCCATGGCTGTTTGTTTTACATTTCACTACCAACATTTTACACTAGTTTCCCTGGTACCGCTCATGTTTGCAACCTCAGTAACAGGTCTAGTTCATTGGAGAAAGTTTACTGCTGGATGGTGTCGCTGGGGGCAACTGGAGTCAGCGCCTTGGCAGCGGCACTCGCCTGCACTTTCGGCAGGGACTGGAGACGAGCCGATGCAACCTCTAGGTCGTCGTGTTGTGACTGCAGCGAAGCTGACTGCTCCTGCAGCTTGTTGATCTGGAAGCCGTAGGCATTCGTCTTGGTAACCTGGGTCAGGTACAACAGACCGAGCAAACAGGCCAGAACGATAAGAATAATGGTGTTGCTGATAGGTCCCAGGGTCCGTTCGGTAACCTGGAAGCTGACTGCGTTCTGGTTGCGTCCAGCGAAGCGGTTGCGACTCATCGCTAGTGAACTTGAATATGTCATAAAACTTGTACTTTACTTTCTGTCTTCGTATTTGTGTTTGTTTTTGGTGGAGGGGTGGTATTTTTGCACCCCTCCTTTGCTTTTGAGCTTAGACTACTTTGACGTGAATCTTGTAAGCTCGGGAAGCGCTTTTTACCTGGATTGGCATAGGTTTCCCTTTCTATATTTTTATTTTTACTGCGGCTCGCAGCTTTGCACTGCGCGCTCGCGGATTGATAGCTAATTCTGAAGCACTCGCAATCACGGGGCTTTTGGTCAGGAGGCGGATGTCAGTATCGTAGCGGTCGCCACTGGACTCAGACAGAAATCGTTTGACTAGGCCATCTTCTAAGCTATGGAAGCTGATGACGGCCAGTCGGCCACCGGGTGCCAGGAGGCGTGTCCACAACGGGAGACTATGTTCCAACAGCTTGAGTTCGTCATTGACGGCGATGCGAAGGGCCTGGAATGTCCGGGTTGCCGGGTGAACCCTGCTTCTGCCGGGCCAGGCTTTGCTTACTATTGCGGCGAGTTCGGTCGTCGTGCGAACGGGTCGGTTGTGAACGATCAGTCGAGCTATCTGTCTGGATTTGGGTTCTTCACCGTACTTCCAGAGTATATCTGCCAGTTCTGACTCACTATAGGTGTTCGCAATGATTTCTGCGCTCAGTTCTTGCTGTTGGTCCATCCGCATGTCGAGTGGACCCTCGTGTTGCAGGGAAAATCCCCTGCCTGCTTCGTTAAGGTGCGGCGATGATACGCCCAAGTCTGCCAAAATCATATCGAATGTTGCTTGTTCATCGACCAGCTCGCGACTGGCACTTAGGAAGTCCTGATGTCGTACGTCGACACCTTTTCCTTTGAATCGCTTCGTCAGTTCTCGTATGGCGTTGTCATCCCGGTCCACTAGCGTCATTTCGCTCGGGGCGCCGGTCACGTCCAGAATGGCAGCAGCATGGCCACCGTAGCCCGCAGTGAGGTCGAGGTAACTCTCGCCTGCCTGGGGAGCCAGGTAGTCCAACACGCTGTCCAGTAACACTGGTTCGTGTAAGTCGTTTGATTGTGAATTTTGGTTTTTGTCTTGGTGCATCGCACTCTATTTGTTTTGGTGTTTGTGTTTATTTTTTGAAGGAGCTATGTCCTTTACAAGATTTGTCTATCGAAGGGGCTTGCGCGCCCTGTCGTAGCCAATCATGTACTTTTACAAGATCACCTATCAGCAGTCAATTTTTTTGTTTTTTGGATTGTTTTTGTTTTTGTTGGTGTTCATTAAACTTTTCGAAAGAAAATTTCGATGAACGATGCTAGTACTCAGATGAGCGCTAGCAAGAGTTTGAGAGACTTATGTGTGAGGTGGAGTTTTGGGAGGTGTTTTAGGAATGTACGTAGATTTATTTTAGAGAGGTTTCTAATTTCCTCTTATTGACTGCCGACAGCTAACCTTGTGGTGGTTGTCGGTATATACCGAATTTTTAAAGTGCGCGCTCGCTGGCTGCTATTTGGCTTGAATGCGCCAGTATTTGCCAGCTCGTACGGCTATAACATCGCGGGAGATGCCGGCGTAATCGAGCAGATGCTGCTCAATCATTAACCGTCCCTGCTTGTCGTCCATCGACCCTTCTGTCTTGCCCATTCGGAACTGGACGTTCAGGTCTGCGGTCGCTTCGTCCAGGATGTTTCCCTTCAGTTGCGTTTCGACATCCTCATCCCAGACATTTTTTGGGTAGAGGTGCAGGTATTGCTTGAAGCCCCGGGTGACGACTGCCCCGCTTGCAAATTCGGCTCGAAGTTCAGCTGGTATAGTCAGCCGTCGCTTCTCGTCAAGTTTGCGTTCGAAGTAGTCTACCGTTGCCATCCCTTTAATGTTCTCTAGTGGTTAATTGTTTGTTTTGATGAGTAGTCTGTTTTGGTCTACCCACGATTACCCACTGCCAACAGTCTACTCCCCACTTCTACCCACATACAAGCATAGAAACATAAAAAAAGTGGTGTTTGTTACACCACTTTTCCACATAGTTACAGATGTGCTTACTGGTTTGGCTGACCCAAGCTGCTTTGGATGGCTGGATCTTGGTTTGTAATGTGTTGGGACTCGATCAGGATAGGACCCTGTTGGAGCGTACCATTACTGTCTTCCTGGGCCAGCACTTCATCATAGACTTCCGCGTGATCCTGGCTATCGCCAGGCGCCAGCTCATTTGCAATCGTAGTTGGGTTTTGGTTGGCACCAACCATAAAGGTGACGTACTTGCCTTCGGGCATTTCCTGCGGGTTAGCCTTTGCCTTATCTATCTGCACCTTGAGCTGTTCAACGTGCGTCGGCTGCTCAAGTGCATTCGCAGCAAGCGCACCGCCAGCTAGAATTGCGCCTGTTGCCGCAACACCAGCGACACCCTTCTTAACCTTTGGGCTGAGAGCATTCGTGGCATCAATCATTTCAGTGAATGCAGCGCGACCGAGGTGCTTTGCCTTCTGAAGGTCCGTTTTGAGTGTGCGGCGTTCCGCCTTCACAGCTGGGAGAACTTTAGTTAAATCTGATTCATTGAGTGACATGGTTGTTCCTTTCCTTAGGCACCTGATGTGGCTGCAGCGCGCAAGCCATCGTCAAACTTTATCGGCATGCGTACCATTTCACTCTTTTCAGGAGTTTCGTTACGCGTGGCGATAAAGTTCGGGTTCACGACAACGTCCGCCTTGGCAACGCGCTTCATAGCTTCATGGTTTTCGACCAGCATGCTTAGCACAGTTGCGGCAGTGAGAACGACCGCGCCAACTTTTTCAAAGGTAGTGCGCTCGTGGACATCATAGTGATTTAGTTTTTTTATTTGTTTTTTGATACTCACACTATCATGCTAACACAGCTTATGCTTTTTGTCAATATGATGCTGGTATTTATTTACATACTCACCCGAATATTGTTATATGCCTTGCGGTAGTTGGCTGCTTATGCTGAGGTATGCGTACCAATTAGCTCTAGAATTGCCGGACCATAGAGTTCGATCTTCTTCGGTCCCATGCCACTAATGGCGTGGAGTTTCTGAATCGTAGTCGGCTGGCGGCTGGCGAGCTCCTTCAGCGTCGTGTCATGCGCAATCATATAGGGTGCAGCCTGCTCTGCCCTTGCCTGTTCGAGGCGCCAGGCCCGTAGGCGCTGGAACAGTGTCTCATCGTAAGCAACTTCAGTCGGCTCGGCTTTGTCTGCTTCGGTCTCTTCGGGAGCATCTGGGGTAGCCTGGGCAAGCAAATGCGACGAGGCCTGGAGCAGACTGTCGAACTCGAAAATGTCTGGATGAAGTTGCAGGGCCATGCCATTTACACCCGACAGATAAATACCGCGCAAACTACGCACGCGGCTTAGGGCTACGTAGCCCATACCCGGCGTGAATGACTTACTGAGGTCGATTTCGGCGGCATCGAGGCTCATGCCCTGGCTCTTGTGGATGGTGATAGCCCAGGCCAGCCGTAGGGGCAGCTGACTGACTTCTGCCCGTTTGCGGTCGTCCTCGACGAGCGCCCAGCTGTGTGGCTCAACCCGAATAATACGGTGATTGCCGTACAGCTCCACCAGGGGTGTGGTGCCATCAAAATCTTTCACCCGGCCGCGACTACCATTCACGAAACCACTCTGGAAGTTATTGGCTACAAACATGACTTCGGCACCAATCTTTAGTTCCAACACTTCTGGAGCCAAGACACTCTTGACCAGTTGTTCGACTTTGGCCGCCTGACCAGTCGTATTCATCTTGAACGTCTTAGTATCAGTATCAATAGCCTTTAGGTGACGTTGGTTGATGGTATCGACATCGATATTGTGGGCGTACAGCCGCGTGACGGCTTCACCATCGGCTGGCTGCATACCCAGTCGCTCGCGAAGAGCCTCGGCATGTACATCTTCGAGCTGACCGGCGCGCATGGATTCCAGCAGCTGCAAGAGCGCATCGCCCTGCTGACGGTGCTGCTCGGTGATATAGCAGATCTTTGGGTTCAGCTCGTGCCAGGCCGCCGAGGTGTGGGCAAAATCGACACGTTCACCACCGCGCGACACTGGGGGCAACTGGAATAAATCACCCACCAGGACAACCTGCAAGCCACCAAATGGCTCCTCGGACTCGCGTAAAATCTGGCAGGCTTCGTTGACCATATCGAGTCGCGCACCATGTAGCATGGAAATTTCGTCTATTACCAGTACATCGGTTGCGTTATAACGCTTCTTTAATCGGTCATTAGCCTTCAGCCACTGCCTATCCCAATCGCGGAGAGAGTCACGAATACCCAGGCCCGACCATGAGTGAATCGTCGTGCCACCGATGTGGGTGGCAGCGATGCCCGTGCTGGCCGTGACCGCCACTGTTTTACCCTGCCGGGTGGCCCGCCGGATGAACTGGTTTAGTACGTAGGTTTTACCCGCACCAGGGGCACCAGTCAGAAAGACCGACTCCCCCGAAAGCATAACTTGTAGTGCCTGTGCTTGCCTCATAGAGGACTAATTATACCGTAGGAGCAGAGGAAACAAAGAGTTTACTCTCTGTTTCCGAGCACCGTACGTTTCAACGACGAAATCGTTATACCGTAGGAGCATTACTTTGTAGCAGTCGGTTTCCTCTTGCGGTCGCGGTACTGCAGAGTGCGCTTGTAGTGATCGAGTTGAACTATGTAATCTTGGTAGGCATTATAGAGCTGGCTGTAGTGGCCGCTCGGGGTCATGACGTGCAACAGGCGCTTCTTGGAGTGGAGGTATTCTACGAGTGAGAAAAAGTCGCCGTCACCGGAGACGATGATAGCCTTTTGATAATTCCCCAGCTCTTTCATGGTCCACAGCACCAAATCGGTATCGACATTGCCCTTCACGGGCGGCTTTTCCTCTGGCTTGCCATTGGCATCGAGCTTAGGCTCTTCCTTAACCCGGGTCATGTCATAGGTTTGCTTCAGCACCACCAAAAAACCAGCGTCATGCATCTGCTCGTATAAGGCCTCGTTCTCGGGAATGTAGCCGATGAACATAAAGGCTTTCTCAACGCCATATTCTTCGCTGAGCCAGGTGCGGAAGCGCGCCCAGTTCATCTTCCAGCCAAATTTCTGCGTACCAACGTTCAGGTTCTGGCTATCAATGAAAGCGTAGACGTGTTCAGGCCGGGATTTTGGATTGGATTTCGGATCTGTCTTTGGCACCAGTTTCGGTTTAGATTTCGCTTGCGGTTTGACCATAGCTACATCATACCACTTGTCCCTCAGTGAGCAGTCTAAGCAATATCGAGCGTTACGCTCGCCTGTCGCAAGAGGTTGGTGAACATCTTAAGGGAATGATCATCAACTGGCTGAGTAGTCTCGGTTCGAAGGACACGCTGCTTTTTCTGTTCTACAAGCGCAAACATCCCGGGGAAGTCACCGCTCTCTTCAAGTGCGCGCTCGTCCGCCACATCATCAGTCCACATTCGAACATCTGTATTACCGCCCGGCCGAAGTACATACCAGGTTCGCCCCCTGCTGCCAGTTGGAAGCGTGTGCGTGTGTTGGATAATCTCGGCTAAGCCCTGGCCGGGATCGCCCGGCTCCCGGAAAAACTTCAGCGTTTCATAATTTGGCAAATTTATAGCCGCGACGTCCGGATGCGCAGCGTAAAACTCTTCGGCGTGCAACGACGCATACAACAGATAACTTTCTTCGGGCGCCACAAATGCACCCTGCACCACTTCGGTGCTTGAGTGTAGTTGATCACTCATGATTTTTACTCCTTTACTTTTTGTATAGGATCGTCGCGTGAGGCGGTTCTATGATCTCGTTATACACCCGTTGTGAAAGTTGTCAAGTGCACGGGCGGACGCTCGGGCTTCATCACCTCGATAATTAGGGGCCTTACCCCCTAGTCACCAGTTCATGAGGTATACACAGCGCAGTGGCTTCAAACAGCTTATTTAGCTGGCATGAATGCAGAGTATATTGCCGTCTGGGTCTTTGAACCACACTGCTCTCTCATTGCCCATAACATGGATGTCCTCACCCTCCATTTCGATGCCTGGGTTGTCGTAGTGTTCGAACACGACACCCTTCTGTTTTAGGTCGGCAACGACTGCTGGTAGGTCGTCAACTTGCCAAGTTGCGGCCGTAGCTTGATTGGTGCCCGCGAACTGCGATGGATACACCTGTAGTGCACTATCACCGGACTTATACACCACGGCATAGTCACTTTCCATAATCGTCTCGCTCAAACCCAGTACTTGCTCATAAAACTGTCGCCCAGCTGCCAAATCCTTTACGGCCAGCGTCGCACAGACATTCGCATCACCCAACATACCACTTTCCTCCGTTAGTTATGGCCGCAGTATGCGCTTCCCTATCACGGGAGCGCAAGGAATATTGTTACTCATCCACTCCGTCAGCTACAGACCGAGACTGAGCTGCTTACGACGACCGACCACCACAACTACAATGGCGCCGTTTGCAAACAATAAGTACAAGGGGTACAGCAGACTATTCACGTTGAAGCTGGCGAGCGAGAAAATTGTGAACACGGGCGCAAAGGTACCGATTAAGAAGGTTTGCCACGTCTCTTCTCCGGGTTTGAGCCATGCATGTCGCAGGGTCGGCAGCATGGCCACAAAATCAATCACCACTGGCACTATGATGCCGATCGTCGGTGAGTTAAATAGCAGCCACAGCGCTAAGCCCACAAATGCTCCGGCCTGACATAAGCCATCGAACAGTGAGAATTTGGCGATACCATACCGCAAGCCCGCCAGGACGACACCAGTTGCACACACCGTACTTGCTAGCACGAGGAGCGCTGTTCGTGGCTCATGCGCTGCGAAAGTTGCAGCCGTGGCGATAGCCGTCAGGATCGTCCAGGTAAGCCAACTAACAATATTGGGCTTGGTTTTCTTCTTG
>DATMTN010000027.1:0-18268 GCA_035564115.1 Candidatus Microsaccharimonas sp.
ACTGCATTAAAATATCCGCATCGCTGACATGAATTTCAGTGTCCCTACCATATGAGCCTACATATAAACTATGGCTAGTTGATGAGGTTGTTCCCCAGAAATCCTCATTGAGCTGTCTAGTGACTCTTCCATATCGGTACTGTATATTTCCAACAGTTGAGCCATTGATTAATATGGCATTACAAAAATTTTCAAACTTTGACGATACGGACATACTTATTATTTTAGTGACTGTAACGCCTCCTAGCAACAATTGATGCGTGAGGTTGAAACCATCATTTCAATCTGTTATATAGCTCAATCTGTCTCGTGAGGTCTAGTTCGCTGGACGTACGTTGAAACGGTCGGCCCAATCAATAAGCAAAAAGCTCCCGAACAAGGGAGCTTTTTTAGGTGTCATCTTGGTGCGGGTCAGGGGACTCTAACCCCTGGCCTCGTCCTTGGCAAGGACGCGCTCTAAACAACTGAGCTAGACCCGCATGCGAATGTGATTACCACATATACTTATTTGGTTTGGAAGGTACTTGTGGAACAGTTGTTTAGAGCACAAGGCGCTGTACTGGTTACTTTGGCTTCGCCAAACGACAACTGAGCTAGACCCGCATATCTGATAAGTACTCGAAAGATTGTAGCAAAACATCGCTCAATTGAAAAGGGTGTGGAGGCTATAACACCTACACACCCTTTTGCCGCTACCCTAGATATTAGTGTTTAGCAGCGCTCGGCATGTTCCTGCCGCCAGTAGCAAAGTAGCTGACGCAGTCACCTTGGTTCTTGAATGGGCCAGGGTTGGTCATAGCCTTCCAGCCATTGTTCTTGCAGGAATCTTTGGTAGGCGTACTAACAACCGGCTCATAGGTGTACGTCGTGTCGTTGATCTGGGTATTGTCGGCCAGCACTGTCTGGTTGCCGCCAGATACTGCCCAGCCAGCGTCCGTCACCAGTTGCACACCAGTCACTACCTGGTCACCCAGTAGCGCCTGCGCTTGGGCAAATGTACTGTAGAAGTTGCCGCCCGCGTACTGGCTGGTATCGAAGCGGGTGTCGGCTGAGAGTGTTAGGTTGCCCGTACTTACCCAGCTACCGACTGTGCAGCCCGTGTAGCTTGGTGATGGCCCAATGTATACAAAGACATTCTTACCGCCAATATTGAGCTGGAATCGGGGTGAACCACCCGCGCAGTCACCAGCTGTGATCTTATAATCTGTGCCAAGGTTGGTGAGCTGGTTCAAAGTCATGCCACTGGGCACGGTGTAGTCAACTCCTCCATCAGTATGCGTGCTGTCAGACACCATCTGGACGGCTGTGCCCGGGTTACCGCCACTTACCGTTGTCGCACTATCAAATAGACTGTAATCGCCTGGTAAGGCCGAAGCGCCGCTTACCGCCAGCATCACAATCGCCGGTAATGCAACCGCCGTGGTGGCAAGCGATGCTTTGAAAGCATCGATCTTTGTCTTCGTTTTTACTAGTCCTTTGGCCATGGTATAGCTATATCGCATAGGTTTCCTCCCTTTTTTACGTCAGGCCTGAGTATATGCTGATGCGGAGTGGTTTGAATGTAAGCGTTTTTACCGACAAACGAATAAGAAAAAAGCCCCAGCGTAGACTGAGGCGTTTTGTTTGGTGGCTCCTCCCAGACTCGAACTGGGGACACGCGGCTCTAAATAACTTTAGCGATTTCGCCATGCGCGGGTTGAGCGCCATCGCTCTCGATAGTCATCGTCACGACTTCGTCCAAGGCCGTGCGGCCAATCAGGCGCATGCCACCATCAGCTGGGTGAGCTGTTTCGGAAATATCAAAAGCAACCGTCTCTGGTTCTGGCCTCGGAATCTCTCGACTCCCAAGCACTGTAACAGAGAGGAAGTCACCAGCTTGCAAAGCTTCAAAAGCGCGGCGACGCACTTCTTCACTTGTCGGTGGTTCTATAACCGAAAACTCTTGTACTGTAATCATAGTATGATACTACTTTACAAGATAATTATGCTTAAGTCAAGAGCTGCGACGTTGGGTTTGTTGCCCGTGCGCCAGGTCTTGGCGGGCGCGATCCACGATGAGGGCAAACCCTTGGGCGGCCTGAGCCACCATCTCATCTGACATATGGAAGCGATCTTTCATGAACAGGGACTGGAACCGGCCTTTTGTGCTGTTGGGAGTCGGACAGAATACAACCCGATCTTTACGCGGCTCTACCATGGTGCCGTCCGGCTTGGTATGGCCACTACGCCCCCGCAGGAGTACATACATTCGCTGTACGGGGTCATTTGGTGTCGGCAACTTCCGAGCCCGACGTATTTCGTCGAGTTTATAGTCCGAGGCCTTCACGTCAAAGCAGACTTCCGCTGGCGTATCAGGCTCAGCTACCAGATCTATTCCCTGCAAATCTTCCTGGTCCGTAGCGGTACGGACCGTCCCAATATTCCCCAGGATGCGACCAAAGGCTAATTCGACCTGCGCACCCCATAGTGTGTCGTTGATAGTCTGCGCATCGGCCTCGCGGGCCTGACCACGCATCCGAACCGCCATATCGGTGAGTGCACCCTGGAAAGCTTTTGCACTCACTTCCGGATATTTAGCCATGTACTCCCGTAGCTCGGTGTTAAAACGGCTGGCGATAAACTTGTCGGCCGTCTTGGGATGCTCAGGGTCACTTGTTGGGAGCCCCGTATCGGGGTAGCTATTGGCGCTGATTCGTTGATCGGCAAGCAGGAACTGGGGCAGTCTGCTCAGTACCTGCATACTATCGAGCTCGGCCATACTGTCGCCTTCGCCGTAGCGCTTATCGATATACTGTTCCGCTTTTTGTGCATAAAAGTCCCAGAACTCGGCGTTGTTGGCGCGGTCTTCGGTACTGACACCCGCTTCTTGTACCATCGCCAGGAAGTGAACGTTCTTGAGTAGTCCGTTGCCTCGGGTCTTCGTACGGTCACCGGTGAGTTTTGCTAGCGCTTCGCCCAACGATTCGGTCATCGACTCCGACAGCTGCTCTTCGGTCTTTAGCTGCTCGCTAGCTTGGTCTTCATGTACATCAGCCGGTTCATCTTCGTTCGTCACCAGGTAGTTGCCGACTAGATGTTCCAGGCCCTTTTCGGTCAGAAGACGGTCAAGATGATTCTGCTTGAGTTGCTGGAGGCCTGCGTGGTCGGCCGGCCATTCCTGACTGGCGTGCGCCAGCTCTTCCCACGCCGCGAGTTCAGCGGGTGGTACATCAGGATTCGAGGGAACTGTTGGCTGTTCTGACATATTTGTTTCTTAGTTTGGGCTTATTATACATAAAAATGACACCTACAGATACGACTAGGGCATTCTTGCGCCACAAACGTGACGCGCCGCGGCAGGAAAAGGGTGAAGCCATACAGCCGATAAGCCGTATAAAGTTGTATTTCGTAAACTTTTATAGTTTACTGTGGCCATGAATGAAGAACAAAAACAATGGAACGAAGCAATCGAAAACCTTAAGTCTCTGGCAGCAGAGCGACGTCAGCTGAGTTATAGCCCATGGGCCAACCCAGATGCAATTGATACACTGCGTACCGAGACAGTCCAGGAGATCGCGCACGATCATCAAGACGAGCCAGACTCGGCCAAGGAACTAATGGTAGCAAATATGCTCTACCAGAAGCTTTACGGCTTATTTTCCCAGGAGACCGATGAGGTAGTCGCAAGTGGTGGCATTCATGATGAGGCAAGCTCTTACGCGCTGCTCATGCTGCGCTTTGAGGAATTATTTATCGCTACCGCAGCATTTTCCCAGGCCGAGATCAATCGCCTCACGAAACTGATGCAGGAGCAGGATAGCGCAATTAGCGATGAGTCTATGAAGCTGAGCGAACAATGTAATGCCCTTTCGGATGCGCTTGCGGCAATAGCGACAGAGTTTACGAAAGCGCTCACGAACATGCGGCGTAACCATGATTCTATCTTCGGTTATACGTACGGAATAAAATTAAAAGCTTAGGATGGGCGTCACCGGTGATATTGACTCCTTCCGGTCTATAGGCCGCGAAGAGCTCATACTGCATGCACTGCTTGATATGTACGAGTTTAGTGCGCATGCGTTCGGTAGCATTGATGGCCCTTACTTTTGGGATGGTCTAGGCTTGGACTTTATGACGTCTACGCCTGTCGATCGTGTTTTGGAGCATGCAAAAAATGTTGGTGCAGACACTCTGTATATGGCTCATACCCACCCTTTGTCAAATGACGACAGCATTCGATTTCTAGGTGCTACCATCGACCCGAGAGAAGAAATCGCTTACGGCTATAAGCCCTTACCGGTTGGTAATGGCCCGTCATCTGGCGACGCAAAGTTACTTGCAAAACTAAAAACGCAGTTTCTAAAATCACACATCGATGTCGTGGGCGTAGTATTTGCTGCCAGTGGCGTCTGGGAGTTCGATATACTCGACTTACAGAAGTTTAATGCCGACTCGTTTGAGGCTGCTCACAATGCCTTCCACCTGTCTAGCGATGAAGATACATTTAATGCAAAAGAGCTGCGCGCCAGCGCAGACTTTCCGAACTACTTCATGGAGCTAGAAAAACCAAAGCTACATGAGCTCAACACAAGTACATACACGCTACAGCTCAAAGAGCGTACGGCATCACCAACGACGACAATGGCTGATTCTGACAACATCGCACGAACAATAAAACTTTTTGCAGATCATAATGTTTCACTCACGTTCCACTCCTATGCTGACCGCAAAATAGATCCCTTAGAACTCATGCGCCACAGTCTTTCCGACTGGAGCAAACTATTTGCCCAATAACCACACGAACCACTCTTCGTACTTATCGCTCTTAGGCCAAACAAAAAGCCCCACAGATGTGAGGCGTTTTGTTTGGTGGCTCCTCCCAGACTCGAACTGGGGACACGCGGCTCTTCAGGCCGCTGCTCTACCAACTGAGCTAAAGAGCCACGCAGTAGTAAGGACTCGACCTATTCTACAGATTTCCTCTGTAAATTTCAATCCGTCCAGATTTTTTCTGTGGCGTCCTGGAATGGCTTGTCGGCAGCACAGAACTCTAGCTGCAAGAAATCACGTCGATTTACAAATCGAAATGCCACCTGATCGTCCCCCGGTGTCAGGACGGCGTCATCGCTCAGCGTTGCCCGTACGGCTAGCCGCAGGACATGCCAGCCACGCTCACTCTCGCCGCGCAGCACAAACTCAATGTCGCTAATATTCTCTACCTTTACACCGAGCTCTTCATCCATTTCCCGGGCTACGCACTCCAGTAGCGTCTCGTGGTGTTCCCAGCCGCCACCCGGAACTTCCCATAGGCTGTCCTGATTCTGCGTAACTAGCAGGCGGCCCAGCTCATCTATTATCAAAACCTTTACCGCCGCCCGATAAAAGGCGTCGGGCAAGTTCTGCGGTGTCAGGTCAGCCATCAGACAGCCTTCTTTTCGAAGCGATCAGCATCGCGCACCGTGAGTTTTTCGATCGAGCGCTGGATGGTCGATTCCAGATCAATGCCTTCATTATTTGCCAGGCATATCAGCGTCCACAAGACGTCACCTAGCTCATCCGTCAGATCGTCCGGAGCTTCACTGGCCTTTTTGGGCTTGTCACCGTATTTGTGATTTAGAATACGCGCGACTTCACCCACTTCTTCGGTCATGCGCGCCAGCTGGCTCAGCGGGTGCCAGTAGGGCTTTTCGTAGCCCTGGAGGATACCATCTATCTGTTTTTGGTACTCACTCAGTGTCATCTACTTCGTTTCTTTGGACATGAAGTTCTTGACGCTATCGATCGTGTCCATGAACTGACTTGGGAAGATAATCGTACTGTTCTTTTCCTGAGCCACATCGGTCAGCACCTGCAAGTTGCGCAGTTGCAAGGCAATTGGGTGGGCGGCAATGATATCGGCTGCATCACCTAGTTTGGCGGCACTGAGTGCTTCACCCTCGGCGGCAATGATCTTAGCGCGCTTCTCTCGCTCGGCCTCGGCCTGCTTGGCCATGGCCCGCTGCATGGTGTCGGGCAGCTGAATATCCTTGACCTCCACGGTGCTCACAAAGATACCCCATTTTTCTGTCGCTGCTTCCAGGACGCTTTTGATCTTTTCGTTGATAGCGGTGGTTTCGCTGAGCACGTCGTCGAGCGAACTCTGACCCACAATGTTACGGACCGTAGTCTGCGCGATCTGATAGGTAGCCGCGACGACGTTCTGGATTTCGACCACCGACTTAATAGGATCGGTCACCTGGTAGTAGGCGACGGCCGACACATCGATTGACACGTTGTCTTTGGTGATGATCTTCTGACTATCAACCGGCAACGTCACGATCTGCATGCTGACCTTACGCAGCTGATCAACAACAGGGATAATCAATCGCAGACCAGGCTGCTTTACCTCGCTACGCACCTTACCCAGGCGAAAGACCACTCCGCGCTCGTACTGGTTAATAATGCGCACCCCGTACGCGGTGATAATTAGAATAATGACAATTAGTACGATCAAACCGCCCATGGTACCCTCCTCAGTTATTACCTCTATTGTACGGCCTGGCTCTCAGCTTTGGCAATAAAAAACTCACCTACGACGGTGAGTTTTTAGAATATACATTTGGTGGAGCTATGGGGACTCGAACCCCAGACCTCTTGCATGCCATGCAAGCGCTCTAGCCAACTGAGCTATAGCCCCAGAACTGTCATTTCTGACAAAATTCAAAGCCTATCGTATCAGAAACTTCGGTAAATTGAAAGATTTGACCTCTAGAAGATACGAGAAAAACGTAGCGGATTTTATAACGCTTCTGCTATACTTACGATTAGAGAACCTAAAGACAAAAATTGTGGAACAGACTGATACGGGAGAAGTCCGCGAAAAACAGCCAGCCAAACGGGCATGGCTAGCTCCAAATACCGTCCACCTCGACACTCCGCATCACGAACAGCACGACAGCATTGCACTCGTATTACCATCTCTACCAGTCTCAAACGAGTCTGATAAACCATCTGGCACACCAGCACACCACCCCTCTCAGCGGATTCGCTTTGCGATTGGCATAGCCGGTACACTCTGTGTCCTCTTAGGTATCGCCGGAGTTTACTCAATCAACCACTCAATTCTGCCGGTCCAAGTGGCCAGCCTGGCTCCAACCCATCAGCCAGCCAGCCCCACATTTCAAACCACGCTCGAATCGGCGACTCGTGCCTATCGGCTAACAATCGTTGATGTAACTGGCGTTAAGAAGACCTATCCGCTTCAGGATACTGGTCTAACTGTCGACGTAGCTACCACCCTAAAGGCTGCCCGCACCACCCATAGCCTCCGCTTCTGGCGGCCTATCCGTGTGCCACTCACCCTACGGACTGACTCGCAGAAACTTCAAGCTTTCATCCAAGCTCACACGATTGTAGCCAGTACCCAACCGCAAAATGCAAAACTCGAAATCACCGCTGGCAAAACAACTATTACTCCTGAAAAAGCCGGGTACGGCTATCGCCTAGCCGGTGGCTCCACAGCGATCGTACAGCAAGTACGGCAGCTCAACCGCAGTCCTCTCGTTCTATCGAAAGGCAGCATTACTCCAACTATCACGGCCGCTTCGCTCCAAGTACTCCAGAAACAAGTGAACGCCACTTTAGCTCAGCCACTCCAGCTAACCATCAACGATAAGACGACAACTATCGCACCAAGTGATATTGGTACCTGGCTGACCATCCAGCCCGATACCACTGGCAAACTCGCCACTCGCGTCAACCAGCAAGCCGTCAAGGCCTATCTAGAACAACAAGCGGCCCCCTTTACCGGCTCGACTCCTGACACCGTTACGCAAACCGCTGACGGCTCAAGTCTGCAAGTTGTCCAGCAGTCAGGCAGTGCGAGCGTCACCAACGAGCAGTCACTCGTCAACCAGCTCTCTGCGCACCTCCTGGACGACAAGGGCCAAGCACTCAGCCTCCAGATCAGTGGCACTCCCGGCAAGACAGTCACCATACTAACCCCCGCAAAGTGGCTCCTCGTCAACCTGAGCACCAAGCGTATGTACGCCTATGAAGGCTCCACGCTGATTCGTAGCTTCCTGATTTCAGCAGGCGCTGCCAGCACCCCAACAGTTGTGGGTACCTATAAAATTTACGCCAAATACGCCTCGCAAGACATGAGCGGCGAAAACGCCGACGGTACCAACTATTTCCAGCCAAATGTGCAGTATGTGAACTACTTCTACAAAGATTATGCTGTACATGGTAACTACTGGCGGCCGCTGAGCTACTTCGGGAACGTGAATAGCTCGCACGGCTGTGTGGGTATCGTCAACAGCGATGCGCAGTGGCTATACAGCTGGGCACCTATCGGCACGACCGTCATGACTCACTATTAGTGGTGATGCTCATGCATCGTAGCGTGACGACCGTCACCATGCGTCATGAGCAGATAGTTCACCGGCACAGTGAACACGAATGCCACAGCCAGCGACAGTGCGTTGCTCCACCAGAACAAGAAACTGGCTACCCCTGCATTCATGGCACCAGGTATCTGCCATTCCAGTACATTATCGATAAGCTCCATGGAGATGATTGAAATCGTATCAGTCGTCAAGGCCGTGCGCATTGACTCACGCGAACTCATGCCCATTTTACGAGCCCCACGATACGTCAGACCATAGCCGAAACAAAATGCCAGCACGACGGCGAGGACAGTCTGCCAAGCATTTGGCAAGCCAACCTGCTGACCAACCGCTGAACCTACTATCTCACCAATACCGCAGCCGGTCAGACAGTGTCTCGTGTGCGTGATAGCGTGCTGAATATGCGTGTTCATGTATCTCAGTGTAACAAAACGCCTCGTGTTTACGAGGCGTTTATTTTCGTGCGCGCCCACCCGGCGGCGGGTGGTCACAACCAAATTTTGTTTTGGAATGTTTTTGTTTCACACGCCGCTGTTGGCGCACGAACTACCATAAGCATAACAATCGTGCCGCTCCTGTCAAGCTAGCGACGACGCTGAGCTAGCCGCGGTAAGATGTAGAGCGTCAAAATCAGTGCAAATAACACAGCGAATCCGCACATCACGCTGGGAATACCACGACGGGTTTCGGGGTTTACCGTGTTGGCAATCACAGTTGGCACCAAGAACACGAGGT
Source organism: Candidatus Microsaccharimonas sp. (assembly GCA_035564115.1). Taxonomy (GTDB): domain Bacteria; phylum Patescibacteriota; class Saccharimonadia; order Saccharimonadales; family UBA4665; genus JACMPA01. Next base: position 9,102 of record DATMTN010000027.1, read on the forward strand.
AGCCGACCATCAGCCCACGTACGGCTTCGAGCCGCTTCCGAGGCTCTCTACCTTGCTCAGCCACAAGCTGGTTTGCCCAGCGTACACCTAGGATGAAGGCCATGAGTAACCATCCGTAGTAGTAGAGCGCGTACCACAGTGCCGGGGTACGTCCAATCTGGAAGATCACATAGTTGCCGGTACAGGCATAGCCTTTGAACGCTGTGGTTTCGAAAAGGAAGTACCCCACGAAGCTGACCATGCTGGCATATGCCACTGCTATGAGCCAGCCTACGCGCTTTTTTGCCAGCACGTGCAGCATATGCAGACCAAGTGCTGGCAGCAACGTAATAGCCACAAAACCAGCTCGCGACCACGTAGCAGCACTCAAACCCTCCCCGCCTGTGCAGACGTGGTATTCGGCAAGCTGAAAGAAACCAAGTGCCAACAGACTCAGTACAACCAGCCTGACGAGCGCGCTGAGGCGGTAACGCCAGAGGGTGTACATTGCCAAAACCGTCTCGATAGCAAATGTCGCCAGCATCACTGGCGACGAAAAACAAGTAAGCCGTACGCCCTGCTTGCTCACCGTTGTTCCAAGATCTGTAGCAAATCCTGCTCGCTGATCTGCTTCGTGCCGAGCTTAGCAGCTTTCGTGAGCTTGCTGGCGCCAACATTGGCGCCGACCACCAAGTAATCGGTATCTTTGGTGATACTGCTCTGGAAAGTGCCACCCAGATTGCGGATACGCTCGGCAGCAATATCGCGGCCCATAGTCTCGAGCGCACCAGTCACCACGAAATTCTGACCGTGCAAGGGGCCGGCAGCTTTTGATTCGTACTGCGGCTTTACGCCAAACTTTTCGAACTTTGCCAGCAGCTCCGTATTGTCTTCATCAGCAAACCAAGCAATGATTGATTCTGCTACCACTTCGCCGATCCCATCGATAGCTAAAATATCATCGATGCCGGCAATACTTAACTTGCTAAGCGATGTAAACTTCTCACTCAGATCAATTGCTGTCTGCGTACCAACATGACGAATGCCCAAACCATAGATGAAACGCGGTAGCTGAGGTCGCTTAGCTGCTTGGACGGCATCCACCAGCTTCTGGGCCGAGATATCCGCGAACCGATCAAGCTCCATCACCTGCTGCTTTGTAAGGCTGTAGATATCGGCGATGTCATGCACCAAACCAGCATCAACAAGTGCCACGACGTTTTTCTCGCCTAGGGTATCAATATCCAGAGCTGCTTTGCTGGCATAATGCTCTAGTGCTTTTTTGAGCAGCAGTGTGCCGCTTGCGCCTTTGACACGCCACACCACGTCGCCCTCTGGACGCTCGAATTTCAGCTCGGGATACTGCCGGAGTAGCGCGGCTTCCATATCAAAGACTTTTGTGCCCTTGGGCCGCAGTTCGGTGAGGACTTTTTGAACCTGTGGGATGATATCGCCAGCCTTGAATATTACGACAGTGTCACCGATGCGCACGTCTTTACGCGCAATTTCATCAGCATTATGCAGGCTGGCGTGCTGGACTGTAGAACCGGCCACAACTACCGGATTGAACACAGCGACTGGTGTAGCCGCGCCAGTCCGACCAATGCTAATAACAATGTCCTTGACGATAGTCGTGGCTTCTTCGGCAGCGTACTTATAGGCGATAGCGGCCCGTGGCGCTTTACCGACTACACCCAAGTCAGCATACAGCTTGCGGTCGTTCAGCTTGACCACCAAGCCATCAGTATTGAACGGCAAATCGTGACGCTTCGTATCCCATAAGTCGACGAATTGCATTATGTCATCGAGGGAGCTTTTAACCGTCGCCTGCGAGTTGGCCGCCACGCCGATTGCCCGTAATGCCTCATAGGCGAACCTGTACGTCGGCACTTCACTAGGGTCTTCACGCAACATATCGTACGCCCGAAAGCGCAGAGGCCGTGAGGCCGCCAGTTTCGGATCCAACTGGCGGATACTGCCAGCTGCAGTATTACGTGGATTAGCATAGAGTGGCCTGCCGACAGCTGCTTGGTGCTCGTTCAGCTTATCAAAGTCAGTCTTATGGATGATGATTTCACCGCGAATTTCGGTACGACCTTGCACGAGCCGTTCAAAACCTTTAGCTTTACGGAGGTACAGCGGCACACTATCGATAGTACGGACATTATTCGTGACGTCTTCACCCACAAAGCCATCGCCACGGGTTACAGCCTGCATGAGCCGACCATCGATATACACCAATGCGCAAGCCAGACCGTCCATTTTGATGTCCATAAAATACTCATGCGTGCGACCAGGCGCAAGTTTGTCGGTGCGTTTGATCCAGGCTTCGACTTCCTCGCGGTTAAAAACATCGTTCAAGCTCAACATCCGCTGGCTGTGTGTCACCCGTGTAAAACCAGGTAATGGCTCACCGGCCACCTGCTGGGTGGGCGAGTCAGGTGTCACCAGCTCTGGAAACTGCTCCTCTAGCTGGGCCAGCTCGTGCTTCAGGCTATCAGCCGCCGCTTCGCTCATCGTCGACTCGTCGAGCACATGATAGTGGTAGCGGTAGTCAGCAATCAGCTTCCGGAGTTTTTCAACTCGCTCGGCAGCTTCCTGTTTATTCATTCAGAAGTTCCCGATAGAGCGTGTAAAGATACGCGTGGGCGATCGGCAAAACAGCCATACTCAGCACAAAGAATACCCACTGAGTTAATGCAGTCGCTAGCAATATAAACGGCAACATTAGAATCGCCAGACCTACGAGCAGTATAAGCGGGAGGGCTATGAGCCTGGCGAACACGGCCAGTCTACGGAACCGTACCAAATCACGAGCTGACCGCAGGGCGCGCATAGGTGTCATATCGGGAAGCGAAACGATATAGAGCGCAAAGATTGATGCCGAAATCATACGCAGACTGATAAAAAACAGGACTAGGAATGGAATTGCCCAGAACGCTATTTGGAGACCACTGACCGCAATACCATTGCTAATAACTGTCGTGAACAACACGCCGCCGATGAGCATTGGAATTAATTGCACTACTATCACCAACAGCACCAATATCACCGGAACTAGCGGGTACATGCCTCGATAGAATCCGTCTCTAATACGCAGTGGCACCTGTTTATCGCTCAGGAACTGACGGTAAGCCCATACTAACGCCAGGCTGCTAATGATAAGCAGGAACGTCTGGTAGACACTTGCCGCATCACTGGTAGTACTCCTGTTGGATGAGCTGAGAAGCAGCATAAAAACACCCAACCCAGAGGCGATATGATTCCATCCGCCCTGCGAAAGCTGGTCAAGCTGCGTCCGTATATCGCTCGCGCTCAGACCACCATTCAGGCTGTGCACGAGTACGATATTCAACACCCCATAGACCAGCGTGATACCAGCAATCAGCTTCCAGTTCATGACGACTAATCGATAGCTTTGTTTGGCAAGCTTGAAGATACCCGGCAGTCGTGGTCGCACTGGTCGTTCTGATTTTGGTACACGCTGCCAGCGACCACGTGGTGTCGTAGATGGTTGTAGTGAGTCTGCAACGCTGGCGGAGCGCGTAGTGGTTTTACGCGGCGTCGTTTTTTGAGTTGCCCGGGCGCGGCGTGTATTCGTCCGCTTCTTCGTTGATACCTTCGCCATATGTTTACTAATTATAGCTCACGCTTAGGCTTTGTGGCCCATTTCCTTGAGCCGAGCAATACGCTGCTCAATCGGCGGGTGGGTACTAAAAAGATTTGTGAGACTTCCACCCCTGAGCGGATTGGCAAAAAACAGGTGAGCGGTGGCGGTATTTTGTTTTTGCATTGGTCGACCGTAGGCACCAATTTTGGTCAGGGCACTAATGAGCCCTTCTGGATATCGCGTAGTGAGTACACTGGTAGCATCAGCTAGATATTCCCGGCTGCGGGAGACCGCTAGCTGGATGAGGGTAGCGATAAGTGGTGCCAAAATAGCCGCCACAATGCCCAAGACGAGTACGATCGGGCTATTGTTCTCTTCGTCGTCTCGGAACCATGTCATACGCAGAATAATATCAGCAATGAACGATACCACCGCGCTGAGTGCAAAGGCAATCATCGAAACCCGGATATCGTAGTTTTTGACATGTCCCAGCTCATGCGCAAAGACACCTTGTAGTTCGGTATCCGTCATCATATCTAGCAGGCCCGTCGTGGCACAGACAGCGGAGTGCTTTGGATCACGTCCGGTCGCAAAGGCATTTGGTGATGGATCATCCATGATATATACGCGAGGCATTGGCAAGCCATCAGTAATGGCTAGGTTTTCGACAATCTTCCAGAGACGAGGATTATCCGACCTCTGGATCTCCCGAGCACCATTGACTGCCAGGGCCATCTTCGCCCCCGCATAGTACGTGATGAGCGCGTAGACCAGCGAACCAATGAGCACGCCGATAAACAGTGACGGCTGCTGGCCAAATTGCAAAGCAAATAGCCAGTCGAGCACCGCCACAAACGCCACAAATACGGCCATGACAAATATGGTCCGACGTTTATTGGCTGCAATTTGACTATACATACTCCCCCTTCACTATAGTTGCATCTCCTTGAAGGCCAGCTGAAGCAAATTGAGCATCGTCTGGTAATGCTCCAGTTGGCCAACACTGTTCTCTGCGGTATACAAATAGACCACATTGTCGACAACCTCAATATTTACCTCGAACGGTACCGCTTCGAGCTGTTCCATGTATTTTGGATTCAGTAACTCGAGGCTAGTCGCTTGCTCTGGGCTGGTAGCATACACCTGATATTTCTTATTAAAGTCGGGCCACTCAGTAGAAACTTCGCGGAGACCTCGTATACCAAAGATGCTCAGACCTTGTTTACGCCGTACCACAATATCACCGTACGATTTCGGTAGATTGGCTTGGGCTATCAGATAGCTTTTGGTCGTGTTCTGGGGATTAGGTACATAGGTGTACAGCTGAACGAGCAGCTGCTGATTATGCAGACCGATCACATGGTTATTGATGTCTGATGTGCCAAACTTGCCTTCCCCAAATAATTGACCCCGCTTTGGCAGCATCAGCCAACCCATATCCAGGCTAAAGTAGTACCCGTTCTGGGCAGCAAACTGCTCGAGACTCACATTACGCTGCCAGTTTGAGGCAGTCGCCTGTTGAATACCATCGAGTAGCCAACCGTCAGCAGATCGCTGAAACAACCAAAATTCTGTGAAAGGCTTAGTATCCGTAAACAGCGTCTTGTTGTCGCTTGTGTCGATAAGCTGATCGTGAGCCTGGGCCTGAATGCCGATAACGACAGTATCCTTGCTGTTATCATTCGAGTCCGCGACGCCGACAACAGTCGCCTGACTAAGCTGCGGATTTTCGACGATATTACGACGACCTGCCAACTGTAAACCGTACACCATCAATGCATTGTGATATTGATAGCTAGGCGTCATATAGGCCTTCATCGCTTCAGTATCGAAGTTCGACCAATCTCTCTGGAACTTCATGAAGACATCGGAAGCTCGGGCGGTTAGCTTTGTCTCGTCCCACGCCCCATCCTGGGAAGCAGCTGCTGCTAGAGCCGCTTTGGTCTTCTTAGACTGTGCAAGCTTACCGAACCAACCATACAACCCTGCACCCATACCGAATGGCGCACCAATGGCTGCCAGAAAACCGATACCGCGTAGTAGGACTACCAACAGCACCATATACCCAACTGTCACAAGCCATCCGGTGACCTGCATGGCCATGAATAAGACTTCGTGCTTTTTATGAATGCGCCGGAACCAAGCCCCCAAGCCGTGCATTGGCAGATAGCCGAGGAGGGCGATACCACCACCGCCAGAGCCACCCGAACCACCCCCACCGCCACGCGCAAATGTTTGGTTCACGAGCAAAGCAAAATACTGCATACCGATGCCCCGTGCTGCCGGGTGCTAGAACTTTACGTCTACAGGGTTTTGGATAGTTGCAGCTGTCGCCTCATCAACATCGAAGAATTCCTTGTCGGTGTTAAAGCCCAACATTCCAGCAAAAATGCTAGTCGGGAAGACCTTGCGCTTCGTGTTGAAGTCACGCACCACACCATTGTAAAAGCGGCGTGAAGCCTGGATCTTGTCCTCGGTGTCAGTCAGCTGAGCCTGGAGATCCAAAAAGTTCTGGTTAGCCTTGAGGTCTGGGTAGTTTTCAGCGACTGCAAACAGGCTCTTCATGGTCGACTGGAAGTCACCCTCGGCTTTGGCTGCTGCTGCTGGTGTCTGGGCGTTAACTGTTGCCGCACGGGCTGCGGTCACTTGCTCGAACACACCACTTTCATGCTTGGCGTAACCCTGAACGGTGCTCACGAGGTTTGGAATCAGGTCGGCCCGACGCTTCAGTTGAACAGTAATATCGCTCCATGCTTCACTAGCCCGGACGTTCAAACGCACTAGACCGTTGTACATTGCGGCCAAAACCACGACTATAAGTACGACCACTACTCCGATGATTATCAATACTGTCATATCTGTATAATTCCTCCTTATTTGGTGACCACTTTTTAGTATACAGCACGAGGAGCCGCGAATGGTATGATAGTGCATATGGCAAAAAGATCGGGTGGTAAAAAGAAACTACTGGTTCCGTTTGGACTAGTTATGGTTGTAGGTGGCTATGTGGCACTGGCGCTCACTCAACCACTGTTGAGTATTACCGGCAAAACGACTTTTACTCCCACACTGACTAAGGCAGAGCCAGTCTCGCTGACCTGGCCTGGGTATGGAGAATCCTCGATTGGCGTTGCCGGCTATGGTGTACTTGCCACGAATGGGGACCAAAAACCACTTCCAACGGCCAGCATTGCCAAAGTCATGACAGCCCTGGCTGTCCTCCGACAGCGACCACTGCATGTTGGCGAACAAGGCCCGGACATTGTCATCACCCAAGATGATATCGATACCTATCGTAACTTCGTAGCCAGTGATGGCTCGGTTGTTGGTATTGCACTCGGGGAGCATATTAGCGAGTACCAGGCGCTGCAGGCGCTCCTCCTGCCCTCGGCAAATAACATGGCCGTGACACTTGCCCGTTGGGCATTTGGCTCGATTGATGCCTACAACACCTATGCCAACACCTATGCCAAGCAGTTGGGGCTCACAAGCATCAACATCACCGATCCCAGTGGATACGATGTGAAGACCGTTGCTTCATCTCACGATCTAACACTTTTGGGCACACTGGCTATGCTCAATCCTGTCTTCGCCGAGATTGTGGCCCAGCCAAGTGCTACTATTCCTGTAGAGGGCAAGATCACAAACTATAACTTTATGCTGGGTGAAAATGGCAATGTAGGTATAAAGACCGGTAACAACGATGGTGACCTCGGGGCGTTCCTATTCGCCAGCAAGCAACAAATCGGCAGCCAAACCATCACCCTGGTCGGCACAATTATGGGCGGTCCAGACCTCGCCACCGTGCTCAGGAATTCGGGTACGCTGACCACGAGCGCCCTGGCCGAGCTCAAGAACACCAACTTTGTCACAGCCGGTCAGAAACTTGGCACTTACGTAATACCGGGACAAGGTGCCGTCGATGCTGTGGCCGCCAGCGACCTGAGCTTCCCGACCTGGAATGGCATGGCATTTACGAGCAGTGTGTCGCTGAGTCCCATCAAAAACACCTCAGCAACGGCACAGGTCGGCACCTTCACTGTTACTAACACGACTACGCATATATCGAGCAGCGTGCCGATTCATCTGGCAAGTGCCACGCAGCAGCCGAGTCTGAAATGGAAACTGCTACACCCATTCGGCAATTAGCAGTTGCGATTTACTCGGCAATACGACGACGGTGCAGCAGGAATCGAACTGCAATATCGACCAAAATCAGACCAATAAATACCAGAGCGACGGCCAATACGATATACAGAGCGTGAGCCAGTGAGCCGTCAAACAGGAAGACCCGGCTATAGGCTAGTCCGAGCGGTAGTAAAAAGATTCCAAATAGTAGGCTCGTCAGCGCTAATATGGCCAGTCCCAGGGCCAACGTTACGCTATCAACAACGACGCCACGCCAGAACTTTACCTTTGTAAAAGTGGCGGGATGGATATAACGACCTGAGCTAATATCATTCTCGAGTTTGAGCTCGCTGTACGCATGGCCCATGCCTTCTACTATGCCGAAGCAGAGTATTCCTACACCGGCCCATATCAGGAATGTCACGACGCTTGCCGTAGCGCTCAATGAGTCAAGCGAGCGCAATGCATCGCTCACAACCTTGCCACCATTGGACTGCACCAGCTGGTTAGACGACTGTAATCCGTAGTAGCTCAGGAGCTGCTTTGAATTGGCCGCCAGAATAACCGCAATACTTACAAAAAAAGCCCCAATAAGCTCTGCTGAAGTCGGTATAAGTTTTTTAAGTCGATCTTTCATGTTTGGTTTCTTAACAGCTATTAAAGCACACCTGCCACCACTGCAGCAAAAAAAGCCCCCAGAGGGGCTACAAGTACTTGGCTCGTACGCCCCTTACCTAGAGGCCTTCTTGATATGTCTCATCCGAATCAATACCCGTATCTTTTGCTGGATGAGTATCCGGCAAGGTATCCTCCTCAACAGGGCTGGCTGGAGCCGCCGGTGTATCATTATCTTCTGGCAACTGTTCCTGACCAATCCGATAGTTAAAGTCAGCAGGGCGTTCCTGCTCTAGGGCATCATCAGCTGATATATCTTCATTATTATTTGCTGCTGGGAACATACACATCCTTTCTTGATAACAGGATGGGGGCCTTTGGCCCCATCCTGCAGCTAACTTAAGTTAGCTATTCCGGTGGCTGTTCTGGCCGCCCAGCTGCTTCGCCTCAGTAGGTTGCGCAGCCGCACCCTTCTTACCTGCATCACTGGCGCGCTGTGGATCATTCTTGAAGTTACCACTGCTTGCTTTGCCACCTTTGCTTGCAATGCTCTTCTGCGTCGCGTCGTCCATTGATGCAAATCCACGGTTACTATTATCTGTCATGCTTCCCTCCTTTGTTAGATTTATAGTGGCTCCTAGTATGGGGCCACGTAGCCGACGCGTCAGTGAGATATATACCTGCAGCGTGGTGTAGCCGCCACCGTGCCCTATATGTAGTGGTTCGTCGCACAAAATAAAAAATCCATCTTGCGATGGACTCTTTATATGGTGGGTGATGAGGGGCTCGAACCCCCGACCCCCTCGGTGTAAACGAGGTGCTCTAGCCAACTGAG
>DATMTN010000028.1:0-4727 GCA_035564115.1 Candidatus Microsaccharimonas sp.
CTTTTAACCCGTAGAAGGGTTGAAATGAAGCGCTATATCTGTTAAACTTATACGGATTGAATTTATAAAGGTAGTACACCCATGGCTAAAAAAGGCGAAAAGCGTAAACTTGTTGGACTAGTCAGCGAAGAATCTGGCGAGCGTATTTATTACACTAGCAAGAACACGATGAACACCACTGAGAAGCTGTCACTCAAGAAGTACAGCCCGAAGCTGCGCAAGCACGTGATCTTCACCGAGACCAAGAAGAACCTTGGCCGCAACGAAGCTCCAAAGCGTTAAGCGAAAGCGCTATATATAACAAGCTAGGCTGCTACTGCCTAGCTTGTTTGTTTGTGTCGGAGGTCGAGCAGAGTATTGATGAGCTCGGCGTGGCTCCACACGAGGGGGGCAACTGAGAGGGGCTGACTTGTCTCTGGATCAACCTGTTCCGACAGGACGCCGCTTGGCATGGCACGCTGAATGGTCCAATCGGTAAGTCGCTTAGCATCGGCGAGTCGGTCGGCGCGCATGTAATACTGTGCTAACCAAAGCGTTGTCACGAACCAGGGATTACCCAGTGTCTCCGGATGCGAGGAGAAGTACACGTCGTGTTCGTAGCGGGGCAAGCCACCGGAGGGTGATTTATCGAGCAAGGTTTCCTCTATAACCTTAACCGTCGATTCGGTATGTTCTTCGGCAAAGTTGCGTTCGCCGAACATGAGCATGCCGTACATGCCGGAGACGTCCAGGGTGTCATCAAAGGTCAATGTGCCATCTTCCTGCAACAAATAGCCCTTGCGAAAGGCTCGACGCTCACTATTAAAGAGCGGATGAATGTTTTCACTAATCTCTTGGGCTGCTGCCCGCCAGCGCACAGCATCATCAGGGTATTCAAAGGTGTCGGCGAAGTCAGCGGCGGTTAAGAGCGCCTGGTAGACGGTGGCCACAGTATAGGTCGTAGTGAGGAATTTTTCTTCCCACAGATCATAGCTGGCATGGGGAAGCTTAGTATGCTCATCACGAAAATCAGCCAGGAAGTTAGCAGCGGGTTGGACCAGGGTCATATATAGGTTTGCCACAAAGTCATGATCATCACTGGCGGTCAGGTATTCTCCGAGCATGTAGATAACGATGGCGGTTTCATCTTCCTGTATGGCCAGCTCGCGGTGCTTGCCATGGAGCAAGGGGTGCCAGGTACTACCAATTGCCCGATCGGGCTGATACTTGTGCATCATGTAACCCTCCGGAGTGAGGGTGTCACGACAGAATTCAAAGAATTTTCGAGGTTCCTCGGTGTAACCGAGCCGGATAAGTGGCCACATGGCATAGGCACCATCGCGTGGCCAAACGTAGCTGTAGTAGTCGCGGCCGTAGTTATAGATGCTGGAGTCGCAGCTAGCAATGATACCACCACGCTTATCAGTATGGGCCTTAATAATCATGAGTGATTTGTTTATGAGTGTCCGATCGTCCTGACTCATTGACTGTGTTGCTTCACGAGCAGTACCCAGCCAGTGGTGCCACCAGCTGCGGGTTTCTTGGAGCCGGCCATTTAGGGATTCGCTTAAGATCTGATGGTGGATTTTTTCGGCGCTGAACTGGGAATCAGCAGCCACAACCCAGTAATCAAGCGATTCGGTACCTTTTCCGGCGGTCTTCATACTGAAACGAACCACTGAGTCAACGCCACCATGCTCCACGGGGTTACCGCTAAGCTCCCCGTCTTCAGCATCGATGTATGTGCCAAGTTTGTCTTCGACGCCGTAGTTCCCAATGGAGAATTGATCGAACCCGTGACCATGTTGATCATGCCCGTACACGAGCAGACTGCAGCGGCCCTTGTAGTCCAAAATGTAGTTTTCATCGGGCTCGTACAGCGCGGTGTCGGCACGTCCAGCGCGTGATATTTCAAATACTTGGTGCAGAAAGATGCGGATCGTCCGTTCGTGATCTTCTAGGTTGTGTACGGTTAGCTGCCGACAAAAGGCATTGAAATCACTATCTACAAAATCAGTGGTGGTCAGGGTGATGCCGAGCTGTTCATGGTACATTTCTACCTTACTGACCAGAGCATCCGACTCAAAGTCGACAGAGTTAACCCAGGAACCATCATCCACCCAGCTAAACGTCCCATCCACCCAGACGCCAATCCGGTGATCCATACTGCGAGCAGTCGTGAGGTTGTCCAATCCAACGTAGGGATAATAGAAATCATGCACCAGACCGGCTTCATTAAGCCCGACGGTCAGACTACCGTTGCCGAGTATGACTGGTCGACCCATCTAGTACGTCCCCACCCGACTCACGCTAGACCTCGACACCCTTTTCGGCAAGTCGGAATCGCAGGTCCTGATAGGCATTCATGAAAGCAATGAAGGCGTCGTAGGGGTTGGCGTAAGGGCTAAAGTAGGCATGGATGTCGCCATCGTTGAAGTATTTGGTACACATGTAGTAGAAGTGGTCACTGGTCTGTAGCCGGCGCCAATCTTCAACAAGTGACAGGTCCTCAGTTGCCAAGATACGGTCCTGTAAGTCGTAGAGCGAGGTGATGGCTGATGCTTGCATATCATTGCCGAGCCAGGCCGACAGATCACGCTCGGTGTCAGCCCAAGTGGTAGTTTGAGGGACATCCACCCGGTCGCGTGGTTCATTGGCCTCAATCACTTCTGACACGGTCATGAAGCTGTTACCCTTGGTTTCCAGCCAGGTCTTTGGCAGATGGTACAGGAAGTCGAAGATACCGGTGTCGTCCCACTGGTGTTCGCCAAAGGTCTCGTAGTCCATGAATAGATTGAAGTTAGTCGCATCGCCTGACTCGTTGAGCCAGTTGGTGTATTTTTCGGTCGTCAGCGGCCATTCTTCCCAGGCACGGTTGCCGAAACGGAAAGCGATGTCATCGGACAGCTTGTAGTTTTTCATGAGCAGACGGACATTGTCGGTATAGGTTGGCTGGTACACGAAGTTCGGACTGCGCCAGTTCAGAACTGGATCCCAACCTTCCGCGAGAATACCTTTATAGCCGGCTTTGTCAGCCCAATAGGCTAGATCATTGTTGTACGATAGCTCGGTATTGCGGAATACTTGTGGTGTCTGGCCAAACAACTGCTGTATTTTCTCGCGGTGCATAGCAACTTGTTGCTCAAACTCGCTTCGGGAGTAGAAGAAGGCTAGGCTGTGGTGGTAGGTCTCGGCTACCAATTCCACACGCCCGGTGTCCGTGAGAGCCTTAAAGCTCTCCAGCACCTCTGGTGCCCACTGTTCAAGTTGTTCAAGTACTGTGCCCGTGATGGACATGCTGAGCTTGAACTCCGGGTAGTCATTGAGCATCTGCAGGAGACGCTTATTGGTTGGAATGTATGACTTGTAAGCGACCTTGTGGAGGATTTCGCGGTTGTTGGTGCGGTCATCGGCCGGTGCATCGAAGTAGGCGTGGTCGACTCCGGCATCAAAAATCGTGTAATGCCGAATACGGTATGGCTGGTGCACGTGCAGATAGAGGACTATAGCCTTGCTCATGCTGCAGCTCCCTGGACATGATGACGGTAGATGCCATACAACTTATCAGCGGTGTGGTCCCAGCTCATGCGACTCAGCTCGGCGCTGGCGTTGGCTTGGAGCGTGTCGCGCAGAGCATCGTTTTGAACAACTGCTGTAATTTGATTGGCCATTTCATTGACGTCCCAGAAGTCGACTTTGAGGGTATTGGTGAGCACTTCTTTGACCCCGGACTGTTCGCTGATAAGGGTTGGCGTGCCAAAACCAATAGACTCAAGCGGAGCAATGCCAAAAGGCTCAGATACTGAGGGCATTACGAACAGATCAGCGATCGCAAATGAATCTCGCCACTGCTTGCCACGCTGGAAGCCTGTAAATAAGACGTTTTCGGAGATACCAAGCTTTGCCGTGAGCTCAATTAGCTCGAAATATTGCTCGCCACTACCGACTACCAAGAAAAATGTCTTTGGAGCGCGCTTCACGACTTCAGCTGCGGCAAGTAGGAAGTTGGTTAGGCCTTTCTGGACAGTCAGACGGCCGACATTCGTCACAACGCGATAGCCTTTTTCCTTCATGGTGGCCAGATATTTGTAGGCATTGTCGTCGTCTAGGGCTTCGAACGTGCCGTGGTCGACACTGTTATGGACGACTTCTATCTTGTCAGACGGAATACTGTAATCACGCATAATGGCTTCTTTGGTTAGTTGACTGACAGCAATAATCTTGTCAGCCAGCAGCATGCTGGTGGCTTCAATCTCGCGCACCATTGGGTTGCCCTCTTCACCGCCAGCGCGATCGCGCTCTACAGAGTGGACATGGAGTATTAGCGGGCAATTAGTCTTGGCTTGTTTGGCTCGGACACCAGCACGAAAAGTCAGCCAGTCGTGGGCGTGAATAACGTCATATTCCTTGCTGCTGGCTAGCTTCGCCACGGCGTCCTCAAACGCTAGTTGTTGACCGACGATATCGACATGCTCTTCGTGGCCGTCTTCGAAGACGTACTTATAACTATCGTAGGCCCCGGAGTTGGTGAGCACTACTTTTGCTCCCTGTGGATGAGCTGCTGTGACACGCATGAAATCCTCGGGGAAAGGCGCGTGATAGGGCAGAATGAATTCGATGTCGACAGATTTTTTGGAGAGGGCTTTACAGAGGTGATAGCAAGCGACACCAAGGCCACCACTATTGTGGGGTGGGAGCTCCCATCCAAGCATCAATACCCTCATCAAACTCAGCCGATTTTCCTTTTT
>DATMTN010000029.1:0-25035 GCA_035564115.1 Candidatus Microsaccharimonas sp.
TCTTTCTTAGTAGAAGAAATGATGGGCCATTATGGTCCTGTCGGTGGAAATGCCCCTAGGAAGACTGGTGTACAAAGAGCTCAGAATGATTTAGCGGCGTGGGAAAACCTAGTTGATGAGTATGCGAGCGGCACGCACGCAGGCTACTCCATTGACTGGGATAGGCAAACGACAGTTGATGTGAACAGTGCCTATTTCGGTCTCGGTGATGACGACGGGTTCCATACGGACACAAATGACTCGATTCATGCGATTGCTTTTATCTATCCTGGCGGTATGTTCCGTATTCAGCGCAGTTGCGGTAACTTGGTGGGAGACGCAGCACCGCCCGTACCGCCAACGCCACCAGCGTGGGGCAAGATGGTGGGAACCTCTGTAGCTAAAGATTCGAGTGGAACTGTATTGAGCAACGGCTCGAGCACAGGTTCTATCGCAGCCGGAGAGACCATATACTGGACGCATACCGTCGAGGACAATAGGACTGTTGGTACGGATACGACGCCCACAATTACCGGAGACATAATCTGGGGTGGAAATACCTCTCTGAGTGGTACCACTGAATCGAACAATACCTATAGTAGGTCCTTCACAGGCAATAATGACCCTGTCACAAGAAGTCGAAGTCGTGGCACAAGCACCGCTGATATCAACAACATATACTGCCAACACATAAATGGTAATCACACCTCATCTAATGACAGTACTTCGTTTAGAAGTGCCGATGCATGTGTGCGAGTCGTCACACCGGCAAATATTACGCCGCACACAAGCCTTACCCCCAATCCTATAGGAGTGGGGCAGGGGTACACTGCTAAGGCATGGTACACAAATGGTGGTGGCATTGCTGGTGCTGCAACGGGCACGTGGCGTACCTGGCTTGATAACGGTGACCAAACCTATGGGGCGGGTGATACGAATGTGAGCGGCCCATCGACGTCCACATATACTGTTTCGACAAGTGGTACTACGGCTGCCGGTGCAGCAGTCACAGGTACTGCAGATGGCTCGCACGCATACGTCTGCACTGAACTCTACAATGTTACAGCAGCTGCACCGGGAACTGTGACGGGTGATCCTTCATTGACCTGTGCAGCAATTGTCTCTCGCCCATACTTCAGTGTACTTGGTGGCGATGTAGCCGCCGGTGCGGGCTTTGGCACGAATGGAGTTGCCGGCGCAGGTATCATCGGTACAAATAATGATGGCTCACCGAATTTTAACGGGGCATCTGCTCAGTTGGCAGCTTTAGCTCTGGGTAATATTACGTCGTTCACAACAAGCCAGAGTCCAAATGGTGGTGTTGGCCCGGCATGGACTAATTCACTAGGTGGTGGATACTCGCCGTCTGCACTTGGCTTCGCGAACACGATCCCACCAGTGGGTGCGAGCACATACGGTGGAAGCTTTGCAGGCTTAAAAGTTCAAGATTATTATGGCACTACACTAAATGGCACTACCCAGCCGAGTTCGACGATCGATGTGGCATCCCTAGCGAGCGGCAACTACTCTCATTCTGGTGACTTAACTTTGACTGCCAGCACTATTCCGGCGAGTGGTCAAAAGATAGTCCTGAAGGTAAGCGGGGATGTATATATAGCTGGCCCCATTACCTATGGTGCAGCAGGTGCTTTAACCGATATTCAGCAGTTCGAGCTCATCGTCAGCGGTAATATTTATGTGGCTCCTACTGTTGCTGAGCTTGATGGCTTCTACGCAGCCCAGGGTAACGGAACGAGTACCGGTAAATTTGTGAGTTGTGGCACTAACAGTACATCGCCATGGTCTCCGCTCTACGGTGGTGGCAACATCGCAATCTGTCATCAGCAGCTCGTTGTAAATGGTGCGGTTGCTGCCCAGAAGGTCATATTGAACCGAACGTACGGAGATATTAATGGCAGTGGTGCATCGCTTCCGCAGCAGCCAGGCGAGGTGATTCGGTTTTCGCCAATGTTGTGGGCACCTAGTGCAATCGGTCATTCCGGGGTCAACGGCTGGCAGTCGGTGACTAGTTTGCCGCCAATCCTTTAAAACAGATATAAAAGTACTTGCATAGGCGCATAGCGCTCATGCTATAATCGGGGTAATTATGAGTTTACTGAGTGGGGTTTCATCTTTTTTCGGACTAGACATCGGCACGACTGCCATCCGCTTGGTCCAGCTGCGTAACAGTGGCCAAACAAAAACACTCGTCAAATACGCTTACGTGCCAATTGACGTTAAGCTTGCCCAGAGCGATTCCAAGGCCACCCAGGGCCAGTTGGCGCAGGTCATTGCCAAGCTTGTCAGCGAAGCCGGTGTCGACACCAAGAATGTAGCGGTCGGCCTGCCATCGAGCAGGGTATTTACGACGGTTGCAGATGTCGACCGTTTGCCTATGAACGAATTGGGCAAGTCTATTATGTTCCAGGCCGATTCGCTCATCCCAACACCGCCGGCCGAAACCAAGATTGACTGGGCATTGGTAGGGGACTCTCCCAAGGACAAGAACAAACTCGAGGTACTGCTCTCTAGTGTGCCGAATAAGTTTATCGAGGAGCGGCTAGACCTCATCGAGTCTATCGGCCTGAACGTCGTAGCCTTTGAACCAGATAGTCTAGCAGTTGCTCGGGCAATGACAGCAGCTGGGAGTATGGAGCCGCAACTGGTGCTGGATGTGGGCCAGTTGAACACTGACCTCGTGATTACTATGAACGGCATTCCACGCTTGGCTCGCTCGATTCCTACTGGTGTCGATGCGATCGTCCGCTCGGCACAGCAGAACCTGAATGTTGATGACAAGCAGGCACAACAGTTTGTGTTCAAATTTGGTGCTAACAAGGAAAAGCTCGAGGGCCAGGTCTACCAGGCTATTATCGGCACCATCGACATCCTCGTTGGGGAAGTCGAGAAGTCTATCAAGTTCTTCCAGACACGCTACCCAGAGGCCAAGCTTGATAAAGTGATTGTCACTGGTGGTGCATCAACAATTCCAGATTTTCCACTGCATATTGCTAACAAGTTCGGTGTAAACGTCGAAATCGGTAACGCCTGGCGTAACGTTGCGTTTGCAGCTGACCGACAAAACGAACTGTTGGCGGTATCGAACCAATTTGGTGTGGCCGTAGGCCTGGCGGAGCGTGAGGAATGATCCAGTTCAACCTTCTTCCCGACATCAAGCAAGAGTACCTGAAGGCCAAGCGCAGTCGCCAGCTCGTCATATTCATATCAATAATTGTGAGTGGTGCGGCTCTCGCAATCCTCATCTTGCTATTCTTATCAGTCAAAGTTGTACAGCAGAAGAGTCTGAACGATGCGGACAAGGATATTACGAAGTATGGTAACCAGCTTAAGGCAATTCCTAACATCGACAAGATCCTAACTGTTCAGAACCAGCTCAAGACCTTGACCGGCCTGCATGACAACAAGGTTGTTACCTCACGATTGTTCGGGTATCTGGCACAGCTTACCCCGGGCACAGTTACGATTAGTACTATGACGACTAACTTTGCGGCTGATACCACTAATACGGCGACCACAGCCAATGCGGCTAGCACAATGACTATAACAGGACAGACCTCAGGCCTAGACCAGATAAATCTATACGCCGATACGCTCAAGGAGACTGCCTTCACAACCGATGCTTCCAAGGATAGCGCGCCAGCATTCAGCAATGTTGTACTGTCGACCTTTGGGCGAAATGATAAGGGTGCAACCTACACGCTGACGTTGAGCTTTAATCCAGACATCTTTAGCAACACGAAGAAGGTAACCCTGACTGTGCCGACCATTACTACGAGCCCACAACAACAACTTTTCCAAAAAGAGGCGGGTAAATAAATGGCATCTAACGGAATTACTAGCAAACGGGTACTGATAGACAAGGCCAACAGCTCATTGGTGGCTATGACCGCGGTGGCGGCCTTCATCACAGTGTTCTCTTTAGTGGCCAGTAAAGCATTGTTTAGCCAGCTTACATACCAGAACCGGGTTTTGAAGGAAAAACATGCAACAGTTGCTCGACTGCGCAGTGATCTTACGGCCGGTCAGCAGCTGGCTACCTCATACAAGGCGTTTACTACGACGGTTACGAATGCGATTGGGGGCGACCCTAATGGTGCTGGCCAGCAAGATGGTAATAATACAAAAATTATTCTAGACGCCTTGCCAAGTAACTATGACTTTCCGGCGCTGGCGACAAGTATTGAACAGCTCATTACGAGTACGAATGGACTGAAGATCAATAGCATAAATGGTACCGACGATGAGGTTGCTCAGAGCGCCAATGCCACCAGTAGCACGCCCACCGCTATTCCGATGCCATTTACGCTCACGGTTGAAGGTAACTACCAGGCAATTCAGGATTTTGTGGGCAAGCTTGAGCACTCCATACGACCATTCCAAGTACAGACGGCGACAATTTCTGGTGATCAGTCTGACTTAAAGCTTGACCTAACTGCCCAGACTTTCTATCAGCCGGCCAAGAAACTTACAATTGGGACAAAGGTGGTCAAGTAGCCATGAAGCAAAAAGACATTGCACTTATCATCGTCATTATCTTCTTTAGTGGTGTAATTTCCTTCTTTATATCTGGAAAGATATTCGTGACGCCAAGTAATCGTGAGCAGAAAGTTCAGACAGTCGATGTGATTGACTCAAGCTTCCCGACGCCAAGCGATAAGTACTTTAATAAGGATTCTATTGATCCCGCTCAGTTAGTTCGAATTAGTGCCAATAACAACCAGAACCCGTTCAATAGCCCAACACCAACCCAATAAGCCGAGGAGCAGCCGATGAAATTACTTTCTGCGGACGCCCAAACCCAGGTAGAAGATGCGCTGGTTGCTGACAAGGTCATAAGCCAGAGTGACCTTGACGCTATAAAGGCTAAGGCAATGGCCGATAGCGCGCCGCTCTTCGGTGCACTTGTCGACAGTGGCAAAATTACCGATGAACAGCTTGTGAAGGCGACCGCCCAGGTCAGCAAGATTCCATATGTAAACCTCACGACCGCCAAAATTGACCCCAAGATTCTGGCATTACTTCCGCAGGATATTGCAGAACGGTATATGGCTGTACCCTTGGGCGAAATGCAACATCGTCTGGTCGTTGCGATGTTGGATGCCGGGAACGTCCAAGCTGTCGACTTCCTCAGTAACCGTATCGGTAGGCCTCTCAAGGTATATGCGGCGAGCGAGGAAGGTATCCGCCAAATTCTGCACCAGTACAGTATCGATATCTCCGATGAAGTTACCGAGACCATCGATGGCATGAAGGCCGCTGAAGAGAAAGAGCAGGCTAACGCAAAAGATACCAAGGCTGGCAAAGAAGCTGCCAGGGCTAGTAACATCAAGACGATTGTTCAGGACTCGCCGATTAGTAAGGCACTGACCAGTATCCTAGAATACGCTGCCAAGAACCGTGCCAGTGACATTCACATCGAGCCGCTCAAGGATGGTCTGAAGATCCGTTGTCGTGTAGATGGTATCTTGCGTGAAATCATGAAGTTGCCGAAGAGTACCGAACCACCACTTATTTCGCGCATCAAGATTCTCTCGAACCTCAAGATTGATGAACACCGCATACCACAGGACGGTGAGTTTAGTGTGATGGTTGCTGACAAGGAAATAGACCTGCGTATCTCTATCAGCCCAGTGGTGTGGGGCGAGCAAGTGGTTATTCGTCTGTTGGATAAGTCTGGCACGAGTCTGCACCTCGAAGATATGGGGTACACCGGTCGGGCACTGCGTACTATCAAGTCTGGCTTGGAGCGCACAAATGGTATGATTCTGACCTCTGGGCCCACTGGTTCTGGTAAGTCGACCAGTCTGTACGCGCTACTCCAAGAGGTGAAGAGTGATGGCGTGAACATTGTGACACTCGAGGATCCAGTCGAGTACAAGATGGACGGTATCAACCAGATCCAAGTGAACGCTGATGTTGGTCTGACGTTTGCCAGTGGTCTACGCTCTATCCTACGTCAGGACCCCGACATTGTGATGGTGGGGGAGATTCGTGACAAGGAGACGGCTGAACTGGCCGTTCAGGCCTCGCTAACGGGGCACTTGGTGTTTAGCACGCTGCACACTAACTCGGCTGCCGGCATTCTGCCACGGTTGCTTGATATGGGTATTGAACCATTCCTGATAGCTAGTACGGTACACACCGTGATTGGTCAGCGATTGGTGCGCCGGCTAGGCAAGAACACCGAAACGTATCAGTCAGACCCGGCCGAAACAGCGGCAGTCAAAGAGACCCTAGGCATGCTGCTTCCAGAGGATGCAGCCAAAATGCCAGAGGTCGCCAAGGACCTAGGCTACGAAAGCTTGCCTCTTAAGGGTGATACCGCTTATACTTTACGCAAGGGTGTAGACAGTCCAGATACACCTGGTGGTTACAAGGGTCGAATGGGTGTCTACGAGGTCTTTGACGTCAGCGAAGAGATCCAGCAACTTATCCTGAAACGAGCGACAAGCTCGGAAATCCAAGAAGTAGCCCAGCAACAAGGCATGGTAACCATGCGCCAGGACGGCTATCTGAAAGCATTGACTGGCAAGACGACCATCCAGGAAGTTAACCGAGTTGCGTCAGCGGACAGTGCGTAAAATTAAAGACATGAATGAAAGTGGTGGGGAATACTAGCATGCAAGGTCAGCCAAGAATCGAAATCCTTCTCGAAGAAGTAGTGAAGAAGAAGGCCTCAGACCTCCATTTACAAGTGGGCTTGCCGCCAATGTTGCGTGTTGATGGAGCTTTGGCTCCGGTCACCGGTGCAGATGCACTTACCGAAGAAACAGTAGAGCTGCTTATCTTTGCAATTCTCGATGAAGACCAGAAGCAGATTCTGCTAAAAGACAAGGAATTTGACTTCAGTTTTGCTTTTGGTGATCTGGGTCGCTTCCGTGTAAACGCCTTCCATGAACGGGGCAACTTGGCCGCTGCGCTTCGTCTTATTCCTAACGAAATCCTCACCGCCGAACAGCTCGGTCTGCCGCCAATCTTTAGTAAGTTTGCCGAATACCCTCGTGGCCTGGTACTCGTGACTGGCCCAACCGGTTCTGGTAAGTCTACTTCACTGGCTGCACTGATCCACAAGATTAACATGGAGCGAGCCACGCACATTATTACCATCGAGGACCCTATCGAGTACACGCATAAGTCCAAGAAGTCAGTTATTGTCCAACGAGAAGTGCACTACGATACCTACTCGTTCAGTGCCGCACTGCGCTCGGCTCTCCGTGAAGACCCAGATGTCGTGCTAATTGGTGAGATGCGTGACCTCGAGACGATTGCATCAGCTATTACTATCGCCGAGACCGGGCACTTGGTATTCGCCACATTGCACACCAACAGTGCTGCACAGAGTATCGACCGTATGATCGATGTTTTCCCGCCACACCAGCAGCCACAGATTCGTGCCCAGCTGAGCAACATCCTGATGGCTATTGCTAGCCAACGACTCATCCCAACGATCGGTGGCGGACGCATTGCAGCAGCGGAAATCATGATTGCCACACCAGCCGTGCGTAACATTATCCGTGAGGGCAAGACCCACCAGCTCGACGCTGTTATTCAGACTGGAGCAGAGTTTGGTATGCAAAGCATGGATAAGACGCTCGTCAGCCTCATTCACGCCGGTACCATCAGTTACGATGAAGCACGTAACTTCGCGATTGATATCGATGAACTCGATAGGTTGATGAGGGACTAGGACACTCACAGATGTTGACATACAACTATCACGCACGTAACACCGCCACCGGCGAACAGGTAAAGGGAACTATTCAGGCTGACAGTGAGAGTGCTGCCGCCAAGCTTATTTCTCAGCAGGGCCTGAGCCCAACCGACATTAAGCTCGCTTCAAACGGCTCGTTCCTGGGCGGCAAACTCGGTTCCCGCGTAAAGACACGTGATCGAGTCTTATTCAGTCGTCAGTTGAGTACGCTCATCAACGCTGGCTTGCCACTGTTGCAGGCACTGCGCAGTGTGAACGAGCAGACTACCAACAAGAATCTTAGAGTGATCCTGGCTCAAATCATCGGCAGCCTCGAGGGCGGCGGTACATTATCTGCGGCGTTAGCGAAGCACCCTAGAGTTTTTAACCAAGTATATGTGAGCATGGTGGCCGCTGGTGAGACATCCGGTACGCTCGACAAAGCCTTGGACCGCCTGGCTATTCAACAGGAAAAGGAAGCTGATCTTATCTCCAAGGTCCGTGGCGCTATGACCTACCCATTGGTCGTGGTGGCAGTGATGGTCTTGGTCGTGGGCTTCATGATCGTTAAGGTTCTGCCGCAGGTCAAGAACATCTATTCGGGCTTTAACGGTGTACAGTTGCCCTTACTCACCCGGATCCTCTTGGCGATTTCTGACTTCACAATCCACTACTGGTGGGTCGAGGTACTTGTACTTGTTGCATTCGCTTTTGCTGGTACTCGCTATGCTCGTACTGGGCCGGGCAAGGAAGTGGTCGATGCGCTTAAGATGAAAGCTTGGCCTGTGGGTCCGCTGTTCATGAAAATGTACATGGCACGCTTCTCTCGTACCGGTTCGACACTCATTGCCAGTGGCGTACCACTGCTGCAGATGCTAGAAATCACGGCCAACGCAGTAAACAACGTACACATCCAACGTTCGATCACGAAGGCATCTGAGAAAGTCCGCGGTGGTAAGTCCCTGGCAGATGCACTGGCCCAAGATCCACACTTCTTGCCATTGGTACCGAGCATGCTGAAGATCGGTGAGCAATCCGGTGCTATGGAGCAGATGTTGGCCAAGGCAGCTGACTATTATGAAAAAGAAGTCGACAACCAGGTCGCTACGATCTCATCTATCATCGAGCCGGTTATGATGGTTATGCTAGGTATCGTGGCCTTCATTATTGTGGCGGCCGTACTATTACCCATTTATGGTCTGGCGGGCAATAGCCAGTTTACTGGTGGGTGATAATAGCCTGTGGATAACTCCTGCCAATAACACTTGCTTTTTAGCGCAGCGGGACGTACCATCTAAACATAAGCACTAAACTATTAATAACGCAAAGGGGCACTTGCAATGCTAAACAAGCTTAAGAACCGTAAACAAGAAGGCTTCACTATTATCGAAGTCTTGATCGTACTGGCTATCGCCGGTTTGATTATTCTGATCGTCCTGTTAGCAGTACCTGCACTACAGCGTAACGGCCGCAATACCGCAACTAAGAATGATGCTTCATCTCTGGCTGGCGGTATTGGTGAATATAAGTCAAACAACGACGGTGGTAACCCAACGACTATCACTGGTACTGGTACAGTTACAATTTCTGGCGCAGCCGGTAGTATCTCTGCAACTGCTAAACTGCAGGGTAGTGTGGCGCCTGTTTCAGGCACGGTTGCGACTGCAGCGAACACCGTTGTGTACCACCTGGGTTTCAAGTGTGATGGTTCAGCATCTCCTCGCTCAACAGCAGTCTTCTACTGGACTGAGCAAGCTAGTGGCGGCAACGGTCAGAAGTGCGTTGAAGCCTAAGCTGTAAGGCATGAACATAAAGAGCCACTTCGGTGGCTCTTTTCTTTTAGTGTGATACCATTAAGGTAATGATTATCGCTATCCTAGCGCTCTTAGGTCTGGTATTCGGCAGCTTTGTGAATGCTTTTGTGTGGCGCCTGCGCGAGCAGGAGTTGCTGTTCGAAAAGAAGAAAAAGCCGACCAAGAAGCAACTGTTGAAGTTCTCGATACTGCAGGGCAGGAGTATGTGCCCGCATTGTGAGCACGAGCTAGCTGCTAAGGACCTGGTGCCAGTGCTGAGCTGGTTGAGCCTAAAGGGGAAGTGTCGCTACTGTGCTAAGCCGATCTCCTGGCAGTATCCGGCAGTAGAACTCGCCACGGCAGCGCTGTTTGTCGTATCGTATCTGTTTTGGCCCACAGCGATTACTGGGTTTGAATGGCAGCACTTCGTGGTTTGGCTTGGCTTCCTGGTGATGTTCATGGCTCTTGCAGTCTATGACCTGCGCTGGTTCTTGCTGCCAGATAGGATAGTGTACCCCCTGATAAGCGTAGCGGCCCTAGAAACGGTTATCTTGGCGATACATGGCCACCAAGCTAGTCTGCTACTCTGGCCAGCCCTAGGGGCTCTGGTTATCGCAGGTACGTTTTGGGTGCTATTCCAGGTTTCAGCTGGCAATTGGATTGGGGGCGGAGACGTCAAACTGGGTGTCGTATTGGGCTTGTGGGCCAGTGGTGCTCGCATGGCACTGTTGGTTATCTTCTTCGCCTCGCTAATTGGCACGGTCTTCTCGCTGCCGATGCTTGTCAAGAGCAAGAGTGCCATGAAGCTACGCGTACCATTCGGTCCCTTTTTATTGGCGGCCACGATTGTTGTCGTACTATTTGGCATGCACCTGATCAATTGGTATACGCAACGCTTACTCGGCCGTTACTAAATACAGCCTTAGCCGATGTGTTTACGCATATGCTTGTGGTATAATTCCAAACAGTTAAGGAGTTAGCGCGCGCTTTTCACAGGAACGCACGGAACAAAAACATGCTAAGGGGTGGCAAAGAATCCGCGGGCTTCACGATAGTGGAAACACTTATCGTGTTGGCGGTGAGCGCTATACTCGCGGTGAGTGCTATGCTTCTGGTTGCTGGCCGTCAGGCTAAAACACAGTTTGCAGTAGGGGCCAACGACCTAAAGCAGCAGTTAGAGCAGATTATTAACGAAACGCGGAGCGGCTACTATCCCGGCAACGGCGACTTTACTTGCACACCTCATACGGGGGCCGGGGGAACGCCCTTGATAACCGGTGGCGCTGCTGCACAAGGCACGAATGCCGGCTGTATATTCCTGGGTAAGGCGGTCGAGTTCGGCGTGCCTGATTTTCAATCGTTTGCAACCTACCCGTTGGTCGGCAATCGCCAAGATATGTCCAATCAAGAGGTATCGAGCTACAGCGCCGCAAAGGCGGTTGCCCTTACGAGTCATGTTGACTCTTCAAAAACAGAGGGTGGACTGCAGTTTAGCAAGGTAAC
Source organism: Candidatus Microsaccharimonas sp. (assembly GCA_035564115.1). Classification (GTDB taxonomy): domain Bacteria; phylum Patescibacteriota; class Saccharimonadia; order Saccharimonadales; family UBA4665; genus JACMPA01. Next base: position 10,987 of record DATMTN010000029.1, read on the forward strand.
CTATTATTTGAGCGATGGATCGAGCCCTTCTTCTACTACTCAGGCCGTCTTTGCACTGGCCGATAGCCTGGGTGACTATGCGCCAAACGCTACTACTGGAGACCTGAACAGTGCAACTGAGAAGCTGAATTTGTACTATTTCTCCTTCCCGCCAAACTGGTCTGGTCCGATCGTAAACGGGATAGATACTGGCGGTGTGCATGACGGTAGCCCGACACTTAACTCGCTTGATTTGTGCTTTGATGGTGGGGCGGGTAAGTTTGCAGTAATTACCATTACTGGTTTGGGCCAGTTGTCAGTTAAACTAAAGATTAAGACGGCATGCTAAAGAATATTACGCGAGTCAAAATGGGTAGTGGACAGCAGCGCGGCGATACGATTATCGAGGTGCTGATTTCTATTGCTATCGTAAGTCTGGTACTGGCCGGGTCGTATGCCATCACTAATCGTAATGTGACAACTAGCCAAGATACACAGGAACATGGTCAAGCGCTCTTAATCGTGCAGCAGCAAATAGAGGGCCTGCGCTACTTATCTGCGTCAGGTACCGATCTGACGACGACTTTTCCTGCATCACACTGCGTAAGTCTCGCGGGCGTACCGACACCATCATCGTCCTGTAGTATGAATTCGAGCGGCGCGGCATGTGGTGTCGGGGCCTGTTACACCGTGTCCATAACGCAGCCACCCATTGCTAACACGTATAACGTTGCAGTTACCTGGTCGGATGTACGGGGCAACACCGCTAAAGTATCCATGGATTACGGCATATGATACATCTCAAGCGAATGACTTCGGATAAATCTGGCTTCACTATCGTGGAATTGATGGTGGCTACGCTTGTCTTTGCGATTATCCTAGTGGTGATCACGAGTGGAATAATCCATTTCACAGCCGACTACTATAAGGGTGTGAACACCTCTGCTACCCAAACAGCTGCGCGCAATATTGCGAATATTATTGCGCAAAATCTTCAGTATGGCGGTGGCCAAGACGTGTATGATGGCTCGCATGCAGCAGCGGGCTATATCTGTGTCGGTGCTACGCGTATTGACTATAATTTAGGCTATGAGCTCACAGCTAACCCAATATCTTCCTCCAATTACGCCATTGTGGTATCCGCTGACGATTGCTCCACGGCGACATTTCCTAGCGCTGCAAAGCAGCCCAAGGAATACCTGGGGCCCCACATGCGAGTAACAAACCTCAAGATTACGCGAGTGCTTGGGGTTACGAACAATCTGTATAAGATCAGCATCGGTGTCGCGTATGGTGATCCTGACCTGTTGTGCGCCCGAAATATCCCCGCTACGAACCCAGGCGGCTGCGCTCCAACTCAATCTGTTCCCGCAACCGCATCGTTCTGGACGAGTAATGGAGCTTTTATAGGGTGCAAGGGCATTACAGGCTCCGAGTATTGTGCGGCAGCGCGTCTAAACACTGAAGTTGTGTCACGGTTTGGGCTAAGTTCGTAATTTATGCATGAGAGGCTACAATAAGGGGAAAGCTATGAGACGTACACACCAAAACGACCAAGCGGGTATGGTAGCAATCATCATAACGATGATCATGATATTCGTCATCACGCTCATTGTCCTCGGTTTTGCCGAAGTTACTCGCCGTAATCAGCGCGAAGCGCTTGATACCCAATTGGCGAGCCAAGCCTATTACGCGGCTGAGACAGGGGTGAATGATGTGGTTAGTTACATCAGGCACACCGGCCCAATAGGATCACCGAACACGGGCTGTAGTAATGGAACTGTACTGCCACGTGATCTTCGTACGGATCACAGCGTCGCAACTACTTGCATAATGGTTGACCCTAATCCTAACTCGCTGGTTGTCGACACGATTAACCCATCAACGGATAACGTTGTGTGGGACGTCAAAAACTCAAGTGATGCGGCATTTTCGACCCTTACGTTTAAATGGTCTCCGGATCCGAGTAGTAGCGGTGCGTGTGGGAGTGGTGCTACGACGTATCCAAAACCTACCGCCTGGAACTGTCAGTATGGGTTACTTCGTGTCGACCTTGTGCCAGCGGGTACACCTCTAGATGCCGTGTCGCTGACCAATGCCAACAAAACCTTCTACCTGAAACCAGGTAGTGCAAACACGAGTAACCCTCTTACTCTTGGCGGAGCGGCTGCCTACCAGGTTGGCTGCCGACCAGGTAATCCAAATCCGGGGCTCTGTACAGTGAACATAAATGTAAGCGGCAGTGAATACTACATGCGTCTTACATCACAGTATGCGACCGTCAAGAATCTTGTGCTGACGGCAACTCAGGCTACGGGTCCGGCGAAGTTCAGCAATGGGCAGATAGTCGTCGACTCGACTGGTCGAGCTCAGGACCAGGTCAAACGTATTCGTGTACGTATACCCCTTGGTCAGTCCTCTAGTCTGCCGGTCTTCGGTCTGCAGAGTGCGACCACGATTTGTAAGAACTTGGGTGTAGGGATTACTACCCCAGCCAACCCAAGCCCTCTCTATGACAAGCAGGCTTGTAGTAGTATTTGGTAGCCCCGTTCAGCTTTACTGGTAATTACTCTTCTTCGGTCTCTTCGATCTTGCCATGGAACCGTTCGTGAACGGCCTTCAGGTGTGGATCGGTGACGTGCGTGTAAATCTGGGTAGTGGCGATGTTGCTGTGGCCCAACATGGCCTGCACAGAGCGTAGGTCAGCGCCGTTCATCAACAGATCGGTGGCAAATGAATGCCGCAACGTGTGCGGGCTGACGTGCTTGGTGATACCAGCCAGCAGGGCATAGCGAGCCACCAGGCGCTGCACGCTGCGCACGGTCAGGCGATGAAAGTTACCGCTCCGGTCGACTTGCTTAGTGCCACTGTAGCGGATAAAGAGCGGCCGAGTGTTATCCTCACGAGCTTCTAGATAGCGCTCAATCCAGTAGGCAGCTTCCTTACTGATAAATATTGGTCGATCCTTCTGGCCTTTACCACGTACCATGAACTCGCGGCGCTTCAGATTTATGTGGTCTCGGTCTAGGCTGGTTAGCTCGCTGACACGCAGGCCAGAACTGAAAAGTAGCTCCAGAATTGCCTTGTCACGCAGCCCACCAACAGAGGTTATATCCGGCTGAGCAAATAATCTGCTCAATTCTTCCTCGTTCAGAAAGGTAACTTGCTTGCGCACCTGCTTGCCCAGTTCGATCTTGTCTGGAGCCAGGGCGGGGATGTCGCGCTTGGCACAGAAACGCAGGAAGCTGCGCAGGGCTATCAGGTGATAGTTCAGAGTTGTTTTGCCTAACTCATCACTGGTATTAGTGCCGAGACGGTTGAGCCACAGGCGCCATTTGCGCACCAGTTCGGTATCTATCTCATCCACTTTGATCTCGCCGGCAAAGTCGAGCAGGCGGGTCAGGTAGTGGTCGTAGTTGGCGATCGTCTTCTGCGAGCGATTCTGCTCGATCTCTAAGTACTCCAGAAAGTCCGTTTTAGCTTTGGCAAATCGCATATGTCTATATTGTATCCTACGGGTATGGTTATCAGTACTCGAAGAATGGAAATTTAGTTTCGTTCTACTACGAGCCTCCACCATACGGCAGGGCTCAGCCAGTCACCGGCTCAATCTGTTATACTAGTGACTAAAGTTTAAACAAGGACACTGAATGGAACGAACACTTGTCATTGCCAAACCAGACGCCGTGCAACGCGGTCTTGTTGGCGAAATTGTAAAACGCCTAGAGAGCAAAGGCCTCAAACTCATCGGTATGAAGATGGCCAGCCTGGACGAAACGATTTTGCGCATTCACTACGAAGAGCACGTCGAAAAGGGCTTCTACAAGGGTCTCGAGGAGTTTATGAAGAGCTCACCGGTCGTTCTAATGGCCTGGGAGGGCTTCGAGTGTATTGATTCTGTCCGCAGCATCGTCGGTGCGACCAACCCACGCCAGGCGGCGCCAGGCAGCATCCGCGGTGACTACGCTATCGGCGTTGGCCGTAACCTGATTCATGCTTCTGACTCGAAGCTAAGTGGCGAACGTGAGGTTGGCATCTTCTTCGATCCCAAGGAGCTGTTCGACTACGACAAGTCCGAGTACATGCACCTGTACGAAGAATTTGAACGCGCCTAAAAACCGTTCTTAGTAGTAATTTTGGGGGCATCTCTGTAGAATAACAGGGGTGCTCTCGTTTTTTGAGGGGTAGTCGTCCTCATCTGCTTCGCAGATCGGTCCTCGCTCACGGTATAATTTTATGCAGGCACAAAATTATGTCGCTCACTCGTCCCCATAGTTCAATGGATAGAATAACTCCGTCCTAAGGAGCAGATAGCGGTTCGAATCCGTTTGGGGATACCAATACGTCACTTATGAAAATTATCCTTGGTTCACAATCACGCGGTCGGCAAAAAGTGCTCAGAGAAGCCGGCTTTGACTTTGAGGTTATGCCGGCTGATATCGACGAAAAGGCAATCCGCACAGATGATTACGAGCTATTGCCGCAGTTAATTGCCAAAGCCAAGAACGATGCACTCGTTGAAAAAATTCACGAACCGGCTATTTTGATTACTGCCGATACGGTCACAATATTCGAAGGTGAGCTTCGTGAGAAGCCTGTTTCGGAAGCACAGGCGAGGGAATTTCTGCGTAGTTACGAGCCGAGAACGCCATCGATTATTGTCTCCGCAGTTGCCGTTACGAACTTGACCACCGGTAAAAAAGCCTCCGGCTATTCGCGGGCCGAAATCTACTTCAAGCGTTTTGATCACAAAGCCATCGAGCACATTATCACTGACGGGTACGTTATGGGCTGTGCTGGAGCCTTCGCAATTGAGCTACCACTATTCCAGAACTATATTGATCGCATCAGTGGTGATGCAGACTCGGTCATTGGTGTCTCGGCTCAATTGGTTACGCAGCTTATTGGAGAAGTGACCGCCTAGGCTTCTCTGTACGCAGGCAACCACAAGAGGTACAATACGGATATGTTCAAAAAGCATAAGGTCCAAGAGTCAGCCAAGCCGACGACCGAAAAGCCACAAAAATACTTCAAAGATCAGTTCGACGACGAGGCAGTGCTATTCGTATTCCGCAAGCACCCAATCGTCATGCGCAAAGGCCTGATATTCGGTATGGGCTCCTGGATAATCGGCCCTGTCTACTGCATTATCCCAATACTCCTGCATCCCAATGACCCCAGCGTAGCTCCCACTATGACGTTCTTCTTCTTGAGCCTTGTCGCGAGTGTCGTCGTTGGCTCTATCATTTTTGCGCCCTCGTACATGAGCTGGCACTTTAGTGTGTTTGTAGTGACAAACCAACGGTTTATTCAGATTACGCAGAAGGGCTTTTTTCATCGTAGTGTGGTCGATATGAGTCTCGGACAAATCCAGATGGTCAACTATGAAGTATCTGGCTTGCAGGAAACACTGCTGGGATTTGGTACAATAATGATGCAGACTTTTGTGGGTGATCTTGTGATTCACGAAGTGCATCACCCAGCCAAGATACAGAAGAAAATCATTGGTATCCTGCGCGATCAGGGTGTCTCGGCGTCGGTCGGGCCCTCTACAGTCAACGAAAGTCCAAACGAATTAGATGAAGAAGAACCGCAAACTGCCTAAACTCAAAGCCCCGAAGCTCAAGCGACCCAAAAGGGGTAGCCTGAAGGCCGCGCCAAAAGCCATTGGCGGTGCTGTCGTAAAAGTGTCGGGTAAGTTACCATTCCATCGCCCCGAAGCCGATGAAAAGCTTGTCCAGGCCTTACAGAACCTCCCGCGCATTACCAATGAAACTGTTGCCGAACACCGAGAGGAAGTGTTGTCTGGTGCCCGCAAGTACATTGTGCCACTCAGCCACAGCAAGCGCCGTATTATCATGATTACTAGTGCGCTGCTGACACTCACTATCATTGGATTCTTTACCTGGACCGTTCTGGCGTTGTACAAATTCCAGTCTTACAACAGCTTCACCTACGGTGTTACACAGGTGTTTCCATTCCCCGTAGCCAAAGCTGGCGGCTCGTGGGTAGGCTACGAAAGCTATCTCTTCGAGCTTCGCCATACGGTGCACTACTACGAGACGCAGCAGCACGAAGATTTCTCGAGTAAATCAGGCAAAGCCCACTTGCAGCAGCTGAAGCAGCAGGCACTTACGCAAGTTATCGATGACGCCTACACCAAACAGCTGGCCAAGCAACAGCATGCCAGCGTCAGCATAGCTGAAGTCAATGACGAGGTAGCCCTAGTTCGCTCGCAAAACCGTCTGGGTAGCAACGATCAAGTCTTCCGCTCAGTGCTCAGCGAGTTTTGGGGCTGGACGACCGAAGATTTTCAGCGTGAACTGCGCCTGCAACTACTCACCCAAAAGGTGACTGCCAACCTCAACACTGACGCCCAAGCGCGTGCTGACAGCGCTCTGAAAGCCCTCGATAAGGGCACCGACTTCGCCACGCTGGCCAAGCAAGTATCCGACGACCCCTCTACCAAGGCTAATGGGGGTGACTATGGTGCTGCTATCGATCAGAGCAACCGTGACATTGCCCCGGCCGTCGCGAATGAACTCTTCAAGCTCGCTCCCGGCAAATACTCAGGCATTATCAACGCCGGCTACGGTCTAGAAATCGTAAAGGTTACGAGCCTCGACGGCACGAAAGTGCACGCGGCACACATCTTGTTCACGTTTAAGCCGATCACTGCTTACATCAAGCAGCTCCAAACCAAGCACCCAGCGCACCGGTTTATTAAGGTCAGTTAGTCTTTCCTTGGTTCAACTTTGCGGAACCAAATCCGCCGACCAAAGTTAGGGCCGTCATAATCGTCATCCATGGCGACGGATTTACCAAAGACTGCATCGAAGAAATCGGTTGTCATTTTGTTTTCAACTGGTCCACTCGTGGCAATCAGCCAATGTATGCCGCGTTCGCGAGCCTGTCGTTCGACGACGCTCAATAGCCGTTGGCCATTCAGCAGAGCTTTGTCATCTTCTTCGAGCCTGAAGTCGACAAGCTCAGCGGTGTTAGAGTCACGAATATATCCCTGTAGGCGCCGGTCAGGAGCGACCAGGCTCATTGACCCGTGGGCGTCTTCTCCATGTGCGAGTAGTGCAGGAGCTGGCTCCTGTGGCTCGCTAGTAGTGGGATTTACGGTTTCGTGAGACATGTTTGTTTTATTAGATTAATAAATATACTAGCATAAGTAACAAGAAATGTCAATCTGCCCAAGAAAGGTAATAAAAAACCACCACTGTTAGGTGATGGTTTTTTCTTGGCGACCCCGACCGGATTTGAACCGGCGATCTCCTCCGTGACAGGGAGGCGTGATAACCACTTCACTACGGAGTCTCATCTGTTAACTCTACGGGAATTGTCAAAGTAACAGGGGTAAGTTTAGCAAATGCAGTCGATAAAAGCAATGGTCCAACCTGAAAAATATATGCAGGTAGATAGTATACTTAAAACCAGGAAGTAATAGCCATGAAAGCTCGCCTCAAAACTCGCACTACCATCAAAGCTGATCCTGCAAGCGTGTTCAAATACCTAGGCCATACCAAGTATCACCCGCTTTGGAACCCACAAATGCAGTCGATCACGCCGTTGGTACAGCTGAAAGAGGGGATAGTGTATACGGCCTTCAGTTTAGTGCTCGGGGCACGGGTCAGGGCTGAGAATCACGTTACGAAATATGTTCAGGACGAGGTATTCGAGATTCGTAACCAGACTGGCATGATCCAGTACTGTGCGAGTTTTAAACTCGAAGCACTGGGTGAGATTACTCGGGTAACGTGTACCATGGCCGTCTCATCGGAAAGTAAGGCATTTGCGTTTGCGAAACCACTGATGGAACATCTGGCTCGGCGCGAGCTACGCACTGATTTGGCGGGGCTCAAAGCCGCGGTTGAACAAAAGTTGGAGCCTTAGTGAAACGGTAGGGCTATACTGGAACGTATGTCAAAGCAGCAGCGCTTGGTACTTATCGTCGCTATCATGGCGTCATTCGTGGGCGCGCTGGACGGATTTATTGTGAATGTGGCGCTACCGGCCATCAGCCGTGATCTGGGCGGTGGTATCACGGTGCAGCAGTGGGTTGTCGATGCGTATCTGTTGACCCTGGGTTCGTGCATCCTGATTGCGGGTTCACTGTCCGACCTGTTCGGCCGTCGTCGGGTGTTGGAATTGGGGCTTATTGGCTTTGGCGCCGCTTCGCTGCTATGTGCCGTTGCGCCCAACGGCACAGTGCTGATAGGGGCGCGGGTGATTCAGGGAGTCGCTGGGGCGCTGCTGACGCCAAGTTCGTTGGCTATGATCATCTCAGCGTTCTCTGGCAAGGAGCAGGGTAAGGCTATCGGTGCCTGGACGGCCTGGTTCAGTGTTGCTGCCGTGGCCGGGCCACTGCTGGGCGGTATAATCGTCAACTATAGTTCGTGGCGCTGGATATTTGCCATTAACATTCTGCCAATTGCCATCTGTTTATGGCTGCTGGCCCAGCTCGAACAACCGGTGCGAACAGATGCACGGGCCAAGGTAGATGCGCTCGGGGCGCTGCTATGTATGTTCGGTTTGGCGGGTGCAGTGTACGCGCTCATCGAGCAGCCGAAATATGGCTGGGGTAGTGCGCATATCCTGGTACCACTCATTGGCGGTTTAGTACTGCTCGCCGCCTTTCTCTACCAAGAGTCACACACCGCGAAGCCCATGCTACCGCTTAGTTTGTTCAGCCGACATAATTTTAGTGTCGGTAATGTCGCCACTGCAGCCATTTACGCTGGCTTGTCGCTGTCGTCGTTCATGATTGTGATCACGCTGCAGCAAGTGGGTCACTGGTCGGCGCTTGAAGCGGGGCTATCAATGTTGCCAGTAACAGTGGTTATGTTTCTGTTTTCTTCTCAAGCCGGGGCGCTCGCCGGCAAATATGGCCCGCAGGTGTTTATGGCTGCTGGCCCGATGGTTGCGGCGCTCGGCTTTTTACTCATGCTGCGTGTGCAGCCACATGTGAATTATGCAACCGAACTATTTCCCGGTGTTTTGCTGTTCGCGATTGGCTTGGCACTGACGGTGGCGCCGCTGACTGCGGCAATTCTTGGTGACGTCGATCCAAAGTATGCCGGTGTGGGCAGTGCGGTGAACAACGCGGTTGCCCGAGTAGCTGGGCTGATTGCAATTGCTTTCGTAGGGCTTATAACTGGCGCACATATAGATATTCACGGTTTTCATCGAGCAATGATTACTGTGGCTGCACTGCTTCTGCTGGGCGGCATTATCTCAGCCATCGGCATCCGAAACCCCAAAGAAAGTGCCTAATAAAAAAGCCTCCACAGCTGGAGACTTAAAATATGGTGCGGGTACAGGGAGTCGAACCCTGGTCTCAACCTTGGGAAGGTTACATAATAGCCGTTATACGACACCCGCTCGTCCTCCCGTACGCCTTGGTCTCGTTTTACCTTCGGTAAAGCTTCGACTAATGGCTACGGTTGTCCTCTCAAAATCCCAAACGGTCGACTACGCTCCCTGGTTTGGTCTTTTGGTTTTATCGAAAGAATTTGGAGCCACCTGCCGGGATTGAACCGGCGACCTACACGTTACGAATGTGTCGCTCTACCAACTGAGCTAAGGTGGCCTAACTGAATTGTTAATGGCTGTGCCGGCTCAGTCGGTAGAACAGTACATTCTTACTCTTGCAGCAAGCTGCGCAACTGAGCTAAGGTGGCAGGCCTCAAATTCAGATGCCATTATATCTGGCCGTACTTACTCTTGTCCATGGTGAGTGTGGTCTTCGGGCAGATATATTGCATTGCAACGGGCAGGCAACTATAGTGAGCGTATGTCAAACTCACATACCCCTGATCTACTTACTACGCACAGATACATTGTTGGAGCTACCGAAGCCTTGCTCTACGAAGATGTGCACGATATACGACATAGAGTCGAAACACAGGCCCTAGAACCAACTAAAGACCTCCCCATGCCCCATGTCGTAGAGGCAGAAGTTGTCATGCCGATTACGGGCTATGACGAAGAGACTAATAAGTATTCGTTTAATGGTTCGGAGCGTTCGCTACGACTCAGTCTTCGTACTGACTGGATGCCAAGGCGTTCTGACGGCGATCGTCCAGGAGGCGCTCCAACGGGTTATGTGACCCGAGCCGACAAGGAAGGTCTCGAACAGCGAGTTTTAGCAGAAGTTAACTTCAAGTTTAATACGAGGAGAATTTTGGGCCTATATGTAAATGTATTGGGTGACGGACTAGCTGCTGGTATCGAACCAACTGCAATTGACGTCGGTACAAAACAAAATATGCTCTTGCGTTATGTGTCGCAGTTGGCGGGCTGTCGACCCCTCGGTGTGCGCAGCGCTGCGGAAGTTTTAAGTGGGGCCTCACTTGCAACAGCTCAGAGTAGCGAGCGCATACGGGGCTGGGTCGACATAACGAGAACTGCTCGGCAAGTCCAAAAGATATCCGGCAAGCCCGTGCCAGCCAGCTTGCGTGGCGTACCTCGCTTGGAGTTTAAGAGTGATACGCAGATTTCTTCTGACCCAGAGAAAGATCTGTGGAGCAAGAGTAGGTATGTTCTCCACGAATATAACTTCAACGGAAAAGACTTTCGACATGTCTTCACTGATTGGCATCTGGCGCAATTCACCGGCCATATCCCGATTAGCTTTCCGGCGCTGGAATACTACAGTGCCTACGACGCGGATGGTGAACGGGGCCATTTCTCAGATTTCGCAATAGATGCAGTCCAAACTGTCCGCACGGCACAAGGTGAGACAGAAAAGGTAGCGGAGTCATATGCTGAGGCTCGCGATATGATGAGTCCGTACATCAATGCTGTCACGAGCTTCCGCCGATATTATCACGCTGCCGCTCGTGAACATGCCGCTGCGTAGCAGGTTGCATAGTTTCCGGCGTACTCGAGTGATACAATGGAGCTAACTTATGACCACGACCGCTAAATATTTTCGCGACCGCGTAATTATGCTGTTGTTCAGCACCCTCGTCTTCCTGGCCCTCGCGCTGAGTCTGTTTGTGCTGCTGCGGTTGAGCTCGAACCACGGCAATGGCTATATCGTGCAGTATCGCAGCAATCTGGGCCTCGATGCCTTCAAGACGGGTAACATCGTTGGCTTACTCAGTTTTGTAGGTTTCGCAGTTCTGACCGCTGTCATACATATCTTACTCAGCCTGCGCACCTATGCGATACACCGCCAGCTCGCCATCGTTATTTTGTCACTTGGTGTACTACTTTTGGTGCTAGCTATCATCGTCAGTAACGCGCTACTGGTGCTTCGATAGCAGGAATCCCATGACTGATATCGAGCTACCTATTGAAAAAGACCGACATGGTTGGTATCGATTCTTTGAAATTCTCCCGGGCACACTCAGCTGGACGATGCTGGCACTGCCATTCATCCTGTGCCTCATAAACGTTAACATCGGTGCTATTTTTGTGCTGGCCTACCTGCTCATTAACTTTACCCGTGGTTTGGCGGGTGCTATCCGCTCCGTGCATGGGTTCCGGACCATGAAAGGGCAGCAAAAGCTGCCATGGCGACAGATGATCGGCGAGCTAGAAGCGGGTGAAATTACCGAGCAAAACGCTATCCGACCGAAGTGGCACTACGATGCGTTACTCAAGACGCAGCTTGAGCCAAACCGTCCCAAGCCTAGCGAAGTCATCCACGCCATTATTATTGCCACCGTAAAGGAAACTCGCGAGACGCTCGAGGCAACCATTAAGTCAGTCACGCACTCCGACTACGATATGAGCCGAGTGCTTGTGGTGCTGGCCTACGAGGGCCGGGCAGGGCAAGAAACAGAGGACCGCGCCAACGCACTGATTGCTGAATACAGGGGTGAGTTCATGGATGCCTTCGCGGTTAAGCACCCTAGTGATCTCCCGAACGAGGTCATCGGTAAGGGGGGTAATGTCACATATGCTGGCCGTGAACTTCAGAAATATCTGGCAGAAAAACAGATTGATCCTGAGCGAGTTGTTGTGACGACGCTTGATGCCGATAACCGCCCTGACCGCCAATATCTGGCTGCGGTGACCTATATCTTCTCGGTCTGCCCAGATCCGCTGCACGCCTCATTTCAGCCGGTGGCACTCTTTACCAACAATATCTGGGATGCCCCAGCTCCGATGCGCGTGTTGGCTACTGGTAACTCGTTGTTCCACCTGGTGACATCGCTGCGGCAGCATGCACTGCGCAACTTTTCGGCCCACGCCCAGCCAATGGCGGCACTTATCGAGACCGACTTCTGGAGTGTTCGCACCGTCGTAGAGGATGGTCACCACTTCTGGCGTTCGTACTTCCGCTTCGATGGTAACTACCAAGTCTTCCCGGTCCACCTCCCAATCTATCAGGATGCGGTACTGGCCGAAACCTACCGCAAAACCGTCAAGGCTCAGTTCAAGCAGATTGCCCGCTGGTCTTATGGCGCATCCGATGTTGCCTACGTCGCCACCATGGGCTTCTTCCGGAAGAACAAGGTGCCCAAGATTGATCTATTAGCTAAGTTTATGCGTTTACTTGAGGGTCATGTCACCTGGGCTGTTGGTCCAGTGCTAGTTCTAGCCGGCGGTTTCATCCCGGCACTGTTCAGTAACAAGCAGCCGGTGGTATACCTGTTACCAGTTGTCGTTAGTCACATCCAGACCGTGGCGCTTATCACCGCTGTCATCACCGTGTTCCTGGCGCTGCGTACCTTGCCGCCACGCCCAGCCCGCTACCGCCGCCATCGAACCATCTGGATGGTCCTGCAGTGGGGCTATCTGCCATTCACGACCCTGATATTCAACTCTTTGGCAGCATTGTCGTCACAGACCCGTCTGATGTTCAAGCTCTATATGAGTAAATTCGATGTCACCGAAAAAGCCGTCGTCACAGAATCTGGCGAAAAAGTCACCTCTGGCACCGAGAAGTTATAGCTTATGAAACGCGGCGTAGTGGACTGCCGCAGGTGTATCGAAGTTATTGAGTACTGCATGCGCAGTAAGCGCGACGTTTTCGGTTTCGAGTAGCCCCTGGTCGGCTTGCTGCGCCAGGGCGCCGATAATCGTAGCAACTAGGCTACCTGCTTCTTCAACGGCTTGCGGACGGTGCTCCAAGCTCTTGTAAACGCTTAGGAGCAGTTTATCGCGCAGGAATGGGTGCAAACCGCCTTTGGTATCTTGGACACGCCAGGAGCCCTCGTACGCCGTGACCTCGTGCGTGCTAAAGGTTGCACCACAGTTCAAGCAGTGGCGCCGACGCCAGACCTGATTCAGTCTTTTTTGGTGTCTGGAATTTACGACTTCTGTCTTACCATTACAATACGTACATACCATGTCAACATATTGTCATAACGCTATAAAAATAGCCAGTGGAAAACGTCTGTGTTTATGTGGGAAACTCCCACTGACCCCTGTTAGGGGTCTTGAACGAAAAATACCCCTCGGGAATCACTCCAGAGGGGTTATATAACAGGGGTAGATTGGTTATTTGTAGGAACTAACAGCGAGCTGTCGGGGCCTACGGATCCGGTTGATGGATTTCGGGAAGGCGAGTTCTTCGTAGAACAGGCCAAACGAATCAAGCGGACTGCTTGTGGTGTTACTCAAAACCTCACGTGTCTCGTTTAACGGTACATATGCTACTAGAGATTAGTACACATGTCAAGATTAGGGCGGCCAAACATAAGGGGAATAACAGAGGCGCTCCAACTAAAAAGCGACCTGGACGGGTCGCTGATATTCGTACTTGGTGGGCGATATCTCTGCCTTCGCAGCAGTATCGCGCCGTTACCAAAAACAAAAACCGACCACAGGGGTCGGTCTCTGTTCTTGGTGGGCGATATAGGATTCGAACCTATCACCTCCACAACGTCAATGTGGCGCTCTAGCCAAATGAGCTAATCGCCCAAGTAACTCGATGGATTATACAGATAAACCACCTCTGTTGCAACTCCTACCGGTGAGGTGAAAATTTCTGTACAGACGCAAAGTAACCTAACCACACGTTTTAGAGGGTTCCGACAATCTAAAAGCGACATGTCGTGAAATGGCAGGCCGCGCCTATGATTAGTTTTATACCAGAAATGATAAGAG
>DATMTN010000030.1:0-39057 GCA_035564115.1 Candidatus Microsaccharimonas sp.
CCAGCAAAATGCCAACCCCGAAAAGATAGCTAGGCTACTTCAAATATCGCTCAAGGACAAGCACACCGTAACAATCGTACGCTAGTACATCATGGCGGATTATACCGTATTTTCTTACTGTAAGGTTCGCCTCATCGGTTATAATTTACCGCATGAAGATCACCAAACTCGAACACGCCTGTCTTGATATCACAAATGGGCCGAGCCGATTAGTCATCGATCCGGGTGCTTTTGCTGGCTCCTTGACCAACCTAGAGGGTATCACCGCGCTCGTTATTACCCACGTGCATCAAGATCATTTTGACGTGGACAAGGTCACTCAGCTGCTTACGGCAAGCCCAGAAGTGCAAGTCTTTACCACTCAGCAAGTTGCCGAGAAGCTACAGGGCGCCAAAGTTACGGTACCGCAGCTCGACAAGCAGTACAGTGTAGGAAACTTCACCCTAGAGTTCTTTGGGGGAGCCCATGACTTCATATTTGACGGTCTCCAAACACCACAAGATCAGAACTATGGTGTGCTAGTAAACGACCGCCTGTACTACCCAGGTGACTCATTCGCGGCCTGTCCCAAGCCACATACTGTCCTGGCGGTTCCCGGTAACGCACCGTGGATGAAAGTTGAAGAAGCGCGTGTGTTCATGGAAGCCGATCCGTCACAAATGGTTTTTCCAACCCACAATGGGTTCGTAAACGAAGCTGGACAGGGACTTATTGACCGCCTTCTAGGCGGCCGTGCACAAGAGACCGGCAGAGCGTATCACTCGCTCAAGCCGGGCGAATCTATCGAAGTTTAGCTGATCTTGGTACCGACGTGGTCGCCGCTGCTGACTCGTAGGATATTGCCTTCGTTCAGGGCATCAAAGACGATAACAGGTAGTTCGTATTCCATGGCCAGGCCCAAGGCAGCCTTGTCCATAACCTTGATGTCGGCATCCTCAACGGCCTGCTGGAAGCTCATCGACTCAACTTTGCTCGCATCTTCAAACTTAGCCGGGTCCTTATCGTAGACACCGTCTACTTTGGTCGCCTTGAGTACCACATCACACTCTAGTTCGAGGGCCAATGACAGGGCAGCCGTGTCGGTCGTGAGGTAAGGGCGGCCAATACCACCAGCTACGATGACTACGTGGCCTTTTTCGAGATCGCTGATTGCGCGGCGATGCGTGAACTGGTCAGCAACTTGATCGGCCTTGATATTAGTTAGGGCACGGGCGCTAACAGCTTTGGCATTGAAGATATCAGACAAGGCAATCGCATTCATAATAGTCGCCAGCATCCCGATGTTATCGGCCGTCACACGGCCAATACCATGTCCAGCTAGCTGAGCACCCCGGGCGTAGTTGCCGCCCCCCACCATGATTACCACCTGCGTGCCAGCTTCAACAACCTTTTTAACTTCGTGGCCGATCCAGGCGGCCAGCTCGGCATCAATACCGCCCTCGAATTTACCTGATAACTGTTCACCGGATAATTTAAGTAAAACTCTTTTATACATCGGGGTATAGTCTAGCAGATTACAGAGATGATAGATACAATAGAGGTATGAAGATATACTCCTGGAACGTGAACGGCATTCGCGCCGTCGTGAAGAAAGAAACCTTTCAACAATTTGTAGAGTCGGAGAAGCCCGATATTCTCTGCCTGCAAGAAACTAAAGCGGAGCAGGGCCAGGCAGTCATCGACATGGCCGACTATCACGAATATTGGAACTCATCACAGACCAAAAAAGGCTATAGTGGCACGGCCATTTTCAGCAAGCAGGAACCAATTGCCATCATCAACGATATTCCCGAAAATATTGCCGAAGCCAACGGACTCATATCTGATGGTTACGGTGACGCCAACAAAGAAGGCCGCGTAATCGCAGCCGAATATGAGGAGTTCTATGTTGTGACCTGCTACACTCCGAACGCCAAAGATGGCTTGCTGCGTATCGATCTGCGCCAAAAGTGGGATGCGGCCATGACTGCGTATTGTGCGGAGCTTCAGACTAAAAAACCCGTCATCTACTGCGGCGACATGAACGTCGCCCACACCGAAGATGACTTGGCGAATCCCAAGCCAAACATCGGTAAAAAAGGCTTTAGTGCCGAAGAGCGCAGCGGGTTCGATAATTGGTTAGCAGCCGGTTTCGTGGATACCTTACGTGAGTTCAAACAGGGCAATGGCTACTACACCTGGTGGAGTCACTTCGCCAATGCCCGGGCGCGCAACGTCGGCTGGCGCATTGACTACTTCCTGATATCCGAATCGCTCAAAAGCAAACTAAAGGCAGCCGCTATCCACCCAACAGTCATGGGTTCGGACCACTGCCCGGTCAGTATCGAACTCGACATCTAAGTCATGAAATACGTTGCCCTCCTGCGCGGCATTAACGTTGGCGGTAAAAACAAAGTGTCGATGACTGATCTGCGGGTGTGCCTGGAGGAGCTAGGCTACACAGATGTCACGACGTACATTGCGAGTGGTAATGTGCTACTAACCTCAGCCAAATCACCGCTCGAGATTCAAGCACAGATCGAGAAAGCCTTGCCACGACAGTTCAAGCTCGACAGCAAGCTTATCAAAGTCCTCATCCTCAATCCCACACAATTGCAAAAAGTTATCGACGAAAAGCCACTCGCGTTTGGTGACCAGCCGGGCACTTTTCATAGTGATGTCATTTTCCTCATGGGTATCGACAACACCGAAGCACGACGAGTGTTCAGCCCAAGAGAAGGTGTTGACACCGTATGGCCAGGGCCAGGTGTCATATACTCACAGCGCCTGAGTGCTGAGCGCACCAAAAGCCGTCTCGGAAAAATCGTTGGCACACCGGCGTATAAATCCATGACCATCCGTACCTGGGGCACCGTTAACAAACTCCTAGAAATGCTACAATCAAACCCATGACACCAGACAAATTCACAAATCAAGAATTGATGCTCGCAGTCGGTGATGGCCATCAGCTCTATGTCCAAGACTGGGGTAGCCAAGACGCTAAGACGCCTATATTTTTCCTGCACGGTGGCCCGGGTAGTGGCTGCGACGATGGACACAAGCAATACTTCGACCCAACAACTCAGCGCGTAATATTTCACGATCAGCGTGGCTGTGGCAAAAGCCTACCGTATGGTTCACTCGAGAGTAACACGACTCAAAAACTCATCGACGACATCAGTACAATTGCCGATGAGTTACACATCGACAAGTTTGTGATAGTCGGTGGCTCATGGGGTTCCTGTTTGGCATTCGCCTATGGGCTCGAACACCCAGAGCGAGTGAGTGGCATGGTACTACGCGGTATCTTTACCGGCTCGCAGTCTGAAATCGATTGGCTGGATCATGGTGAATTTCAGAACTTCTTCCCAGATGCCTGGGAGGCATATCTGGCAACCGTTCCCAAAGAACACCGGGCGAACCCGAGCAGCTATCATTACGACCGCGTTACTGGCAAAGACCCGCAGGCAGCCCAAGAGTCTGGTGCCGCGTATCTGACACTCGAGCTTAGCGCCATAAGCCTTGATGATCGCCACCGACCTATCAGCCCAGTGGATTTTGACCCAAGCAGTATACGAATTGAGATGCACTACATGCACAACCTCTGTTTCTTGCCAGATAACTACATCCTCGACAATGCCCACAGACTTAGCATGCCTATTCA
The DNA here is from genome assembly GCA_035564115.1 of Candidatus Microsaccharimonas sp. Classification (GTDB taxonomy): domain Bacteria; phylum Patescibacteriota; class Saccharimonadia; order Saccharimonadales; family UBA4665; genus JACMPA01. Next base: position 3,644 of record DATMTN010000030.1, read on the forward strand.
CCTTATTCATGGACGCTACGACATGGTCTGCCCACCCGTCACCGCATACAAGTTACACGCAAAATTCCCCAACAGTGAACTAGTGTGGACGATCAGTGGCCACAGTGCCGAGCACGAAACCTGGACCGCAGTCCGTTCTGCACTGCGACAGCTTACGTAAGTATAAATTCAGGTTACTTTTTACGCGCTTCAAGAATGGGTGTGAGCTCGGTAGGTACAGCACCGTTCAGCACACCTCCAAGCGGTATCGTCTGAGTGTATTTACCTTGTTGAATCCGCACATGATCCCAAGATACTTTGAATGGCTGAAGCGTCTGGATGATATAGCCACGCAAGCTGGCACGAGTATCCTGTGGAGCATTGAGCATCGCGTGCGTAACAATACTTTCATCATAGGTACCGCGGAACGATCCTTTCGCACGGAGTTTGTAGCCGTAGCCATACTGTGTCCGCACGCCCTCTTTGTCGGCATTCACAATAATTGCATCGTACCGCAAATCCTGACTCTGAGCGTCAATATCGGTCAGGCTCCGCTCAATACCCAACCCTTGATCCCGGTGATACCGCTTGAGAATAAGCATGAACTTGGCCATGGCATCGGAGCGATTTGCCAGCAGGTTAATAGATGTTTCGCCTCTTATAACCTTTCGAAAATCTTCGCAGTACTGTTTCATCTCGCAGGCAATCGCATATGCATCGCTGTCTAGGTCAAACATGCGTCCAGCTTGTCCGAGGATTACATCGCTTACATGTTCAGTGTAGTCAACTGCAACAGTATTGCCCTGAACTCTGAGTCCGCCTTCGGGGTCCAGTGTCAGCTGATTATAGCGGTGGGCAGCCGCTATAATACTGGTTTTCATCACGGAAGTCCGCTCGGCAAGCTCGTCAGCCAATCGTTCATCGAATAGGACAGCCATGAGTGCGCTCATACCACCCACACGGGCATTGATAGCCCAGTCGGATATATTGACGTCATTCAAGCGTACTTCGACACGGCCTGGCGCAGCCTCAATGCCAGTAACAGTACGATACATTGTATTGTAGTAGCCGTAGCCGCTCTCGTCGCGCACGTCCTTCCACTTCTGCCCAAAATACAAACCATCAGGGGTGACAAGGCCAGCACCGGTCATGAATGACCGCGCTGCAAGGAACGATAGAAACGCCCGCCGAGCGGGAGCATTTTGATTAAAGTATTGAGCTTCCGTATCTGTGAAAAAACCGAAGTTATCTTGGCTAGCCTTGGTATTACCGTGACTATCAATAGTTCGACGCTGGATTCTGATCTGGACTGGCAATTCTCGTGTCGCGGCAGTTTCTTCGGCGTAGTTCTGGGCAGTTGCCACTATTAATCGCTCACCAGCGCGAATGTATGGTGGTAAATCCTTAATTTTAGCTACTTCGGGCGTCGCTCGTTCCGGGTTATCCCAGGGACAATACTGACCCTCTCCCGCATAATCGTATGAACCGCCAGCATAGAGTAATCCGCCATTCTGCATAAAGTAGCCACTCGTGCTTGATTCCGCCGATGCGCGTTTAATGTTAGCCGGGATATGGTTTCCCATCTCTGCAGTCAAAGCACCGGCATCTTCAAGCTGCTTATCACCGATCCGAATAACCAAACCTGTTTCTTCTTCATTGCCATAGGCAATAGGGCTGATGATTTGTTCAGCTGAACTCATGGGTGATGATTATACTCCTCTAGACATTTCCATCCATAAGCGTGAACAGATGCGGTAGAATAAGGTAGCTATTGTTTAAGAGGCCTTGGAGCATATGAACCGATTTGCAGTTTTTGATATTGATGGCACTGTTATTCGGTGGCAGCTGTTTCACGCCGTCGTCAATGAGCTTGCCAGGCGCAAACAGATCTCGCCAGAGGCAGCCAGCAAGATCCATGCGGCTCGCATGACGTGGAAACGGCGAGACGGTGAGGACTCATTTAAGGCATATGAACACACGCTTTTAGATGTCTACCTCGAAGCGCTATCGGGTATGAGCGTCGTCCAGTACCAAGCAGCAGTCGAAAATGTGTTTGAAGAGTACAAAGATCAGACCTACACCTACACACGTGACCTCATTCGGAAGCTAAAAGAGCAGGGCTACTTGCTGTTTGCTATATCTGGCTCCCAACAGGAAATCGTCAATAAATTTGCTACCTACTATGGGTTTGATGATGCTATCGGTACCCACTTAGAGCAACTTGATGGCACGTTCACCGGCAAGTCAGAGACGCCTGTGCAAGGGAAGGGTGCCTTCCTCGAAAAGCTGCTCAGTCGGCACGATACGAGCCACGATGGTAGTATTGCCATCGGCGATAGCGAAAGTGATATACCACTGTTAGAAGCCGTCGAACGGCCCATAGTTTTCAACCCAAATGCTGGCCTGCTCAAAACGGCTCAAGAGCGCGGCTGGAACGTCGTCTTGGAGCGCAAAAATGTCATCTATGAGCTGGAACAACACGATGGAACATACATACTGGCATAAACAGACCCCGGACAAGCCCCTCTTTCCGGACCTCGAGTGGAGTCGTCCAGAAAATCAGGCGACCGCCGGCAAGCTACTGATTGTTGGCGGCAACTCCTACGGGTTTGCTGCACCTGCCACCGCCTTTCGGTCAGCCGATAAAGCTGGTATTGGCACAGCCCGGATGTTACTACCCGAGTCACTGCGGAAAGTGGTTGGTAACACCTTCACTGCCGGTGAGTTTGCCCCGACCACCCCCAGCGGGAGCTTTAGTCAGAAAGCGCTCCTCGAGCTTCTGACTATGTCCCAGTGGGCCGACGGAGTCCTCCTAGCTGGCGACTTTGGCCGTAACAGCGAAACCGCAGTTCTTATTGAAAAATTCCTCACGAAATATACCGGCCTAGTGACAATGACACAGGATGCGGTGGACTATGTTGTACAAGCGCCAAATCAGGTGGTCGATAGACCGCGTACGACGCTTGTACTAAGCTTTGCTCAGCTACAAAAGTTTGCTACCAGTGCAAAGTTCACGATCGCCTTTACCTTCGATATGGATTTCCTACGATTGGTCGATGCGTTGCATGCGTTCAGCGCAACGCATCAGGTGAACATCGTGACCAAACATTTAGACACGATTTTTATTGCTGTTAACGGAGAAGTCAGCAGCACAAAGCTGCCGACCGAAAAGAAAGTCTGGCGTGTCGAGACCGCCGCCAAGACCGCCACCTGGTGGCTCCAAAACACCACCACTCCCTTCGAGTCCATGAGCACCGCACTTGTGGCATAGAGCATAGACCAGGCGAAACCGAGTCAATAGATACTAAAAACCTCCCATAAAGGAGGTTTTTAGTATGGTGGGCGAGGAGGGACTTGAACCCTCACGAGCTTGCGCTCACAAGATTTTGAGTCTAGCGTGTCTACCATTCCACCACTCGCCCGAGAAGTAGTCGGCCAACAATCATAATCACATAGGTGAATATCAGGGGTAATTGTACTATAATATGTTCATTGATGCGAGCCTTGAAGCCGCATAATAATCATGGCAGACGATTCACGACGACACACAAGCAATGGGGGAGGGCACAAACGTACCGTCCAGCCGCTGCATGGCAAAAGTGACCGTGAGGCAGCCGCTGAGGTTATTCGTCACAAACTCGACCAAATTTACGCCGAGGAACCCGAGGCCAAAGGTGAAATAGCCGAAGAGGAACAACTCACCCACCGTTCAAAACACCAAAAGTTCATGCATGAGCTGGCCAACTCGGGCAAGGACCTAGCCCAAGTCCAGACTGAGTGGCACAACTACTACGTTAGCCTACCCGAGAGCGAAAAACACCAAGTCTGGCAAGAGTTCTACGACAGCAATAAGCTGATTTCTAAATATCACAAGGTGAGTGGTCAGGTTCTGCCCCAACCAGTCGTACCGGCCGAGTCTAAAGAAGTAGTCGTGCAGGACCATACCCCCACCATGCTGGCCGTTCATCCGGCAGGCGCCGGCCAGGAGCGCCGCACACCTCGGACTATCAAGCAACATATTGTCCATACTGTATCGGCTGGTGGCACTATCAAAGCCAAGCACCACGTGCAGTCACTCCTATTTGGCGTTAGCATGGGCGCGGTCACACTCGTTATTTTGCTCTTTGGATTTTTCAACGAGATTGTCATTGCACCTTTTATTCAGCCGAGCCGCAGCGCGAGTGCCGCCCCGCTCATCCTCGATAACAACGGCGTTGCCCCTACCAGCAGCCCAGAAGTCATCATCCCGAAGATAAATGTCGAGATCCCCGTCGACTACTCCCAGACGACCACTGACGAAAATCAGATAGAAAACGCCCTAGAGGGTGGCGTCGTACACTATCCGACGACCTCAGTACCGGGACAGAACGGTAATGCCGCGTTCTTCGGTCACTCTAGCAACAATATTTTCAACAAGGGCAAGTACAAGTTTGCCTTTGTACTGTTGCACACCCTTGTGCCAGGGGATACTTTCTACCTGACCTACAACAGCAAAGTGTATGTCTACAAAGTCATTACCAAAACAGTGGTCGATCCGAGCGACGTCGAGGTGCTCAACCCAGTTGCCGGTCAGACCGCGACTGCCACCCTTATCACGTGTGACCCGCCGGGGACCTCACTCCACCGTCTGGTTATTGTCGGCCAGCAGATCAGTCCGGCAGTTGGCACGAATGCGGCCAGCTCCAGCAACACAGCAGCTGTCGCCAGTGAGAATACCAGCTCACTACCGGGTAATGGCCCGACGCTCTTCTCGCGCCTGTGGCATAGTGTCTTCTAAGGTTACCGCTATAGATCTGCTGGGATTAGCAGCGCGGTCGAGCTGAGTGTCTGGCCAGTAGTTGAGGACACCGTCGTATACATGTACTTGTAGTTCGGTGCGAAGAATGCCGCATGCGCCGCATCATTGGCAGCCAATGTCTGCAGATTCATTCCATCAAAGTCGAACACCACAACCTTACCGCCGCTAGTATATGCCAGACGACTCCCGTCCATCCAGCTCGCATATGGCTGCGGCGAATCGAGGACACGTTTTGTGTCGTAATGATATGCCTTACCAACCTCAGCATCGTACACCGAAAACTGTGATCCGTTTTCGTCCATAATGAATCGGGCGTTATCAGAAAAGGACAGGCGGTTTGGCGCCGTCGTTTTCAAGACACTGACCGGCACAAGCAAGCCGAGCGTGGAGCTCAGTTGAGACGCAGGGTTTTTATAGATATAGACTTTATTCTCACTCTGCGCACCGAGCGCAACGTACCAGTCACCGCTGTATTGCGTAAGGTTCAGAAGGTAGCTCGTGTTACCACTTACCTCACGCAAGAAATAAGACTTGCCGTTCATAAGGAGCACGATTCCTACTTTGCCGCTGGTGGTGGTCTTGCTGGAAGCATAGAGCATCACATCACTCCCATATGACTGGTATTGCAAGACATTTGCCAAGTAGTCCTGAGGTGTTGGCGTGTCGAGCCGAGCCGTCTTGAGTGTTTGAGCCGCCGCATCGTACACATAGTAGCGATCGTATTTTTTATCGACGAGGCTTACCTTTGTCGGGCTCACACCCATGAGGTTGTTTAGGTTAACCGATTTGGTGGCGTCGGTGCGATCAACCAGCACAAACTCCGTCTGACCATCGTGGACGTGGCTCAAAAGGACATGTACATTGTCGTTAGACCATTCATCCAGAGCCCAGCTGTCACTGGTGCCGACAGTGATAAGTCCCCCCGGCACAGTCAGTTGTGTCGGCACCAGCTTGGGATTCTTCAGATCATATAAGTCAAAGGTGTCTTCGCTACCAGGAACCTGGACCAACAGCCATCGCCTATCGGGGCTCTGGGTTGTCAGTCCGACGGCGCTGTCGTATTTTTTCGTAACAGTCGTCGCAAGTTTGGCTGGAAACAGCGTTGCATAATCGAGTCGCACGATATCGCCGCCATTCAAATTAAACCTATTGTGCCAGCTTGTGTAACCCTGACGTGAATAGCTTATATCGTACGAGCCGCTCACGAGCGATAGACGAGTATTCGTTTGCGCCTTGTTCAGGACTCCATTTACGCGAATCTCAGCCGGACTGGGGTTCGTTGCTGCAAACACGAGACCACTCTGTACTACCTTGCCTTGTTTATCCAGGCCGTACCCGGATGCCTGATAGAACAAGATACGCACCGCAAACAACAGGGCAATAGCGATAAGACCATAGCCGATGATGTTTAGGATGTCACGGCGACGGCGTTTTTTAGGGTCTAGAAAATCCATAGTCATTGCTAGTATATCCTATGGGTATGTCGTGTGGTACATTAGAAAACTATTTTCTTTCAGTCTTCTTTTATACCTCTAGTATGGGCTTGCAGCCACCCGCTCAGAGCGCTAAACTCTATAGAGTGAATTATACGAAGGGTAACTCGGTCTGAACACGTGGGTACAAAAAGACAAACTATCATCACTCTGAATGGCAAACAATACGACGCATTGACCGGTGAGTCAATCACGAACAACGGCCAGGAACAGGCTGTGCGACCAATTAGTGATGTTGTCGGTGGATACTCGGCAAGCCCAGCTCCAGCAGCAGTCAAGCCACGACCGCTGCCACAGTCGACAGGGCCTAAAGTTATGGATGTCAGCCGCCGTACCAGCAGCGCCCAGTATCGTCAACCACAGCGCGCTACTACGCTTATGCGCAGTAGCGTCAGCAAGCCCAAGCCTGGTCTAAAAGGCCAGACGAAGGTCATTACACCCGCCCAAGTCGCCGCCGCCACCCTCACGACCGTCCAGCCAAAGTGGCCCGTCGCTCAAGTTAACCCGACGCGATTGAATCGTGCCGAGAAGATCAGCCAGAGCCAGGCTATCAGTAAGTTCGCCCAAAGTAGCGAAATTGCTCCTTCTGCCGCAAAGGTGCAGTTACCAGCAGGTAGCACACAGGCGGCTGTTGAGGCGATTGAGCACCAGTCCCAGAAATCCAAAGATCTCTTCGAACGAGCCATCGCAAGTGCCGACTCACACACCGAGCTACCCGTAAACCAGAAGAAGCTCGCCAAAGCGGCCAAAAAGCAGGCCAAGTTGGCGGATAAATCCAAGCGTGAACGTCCCGTCCACCATCACTTGGCAAGTGTTGTTGCTGCCTCCGTAGCCGTAGTAGCCATCGGTGGCTTTATCGGTCTGCAAAATAAAGCAGCCATCACGCTCCGATTTGCTGATGCCAAGGCTGGTTTCCAAGCCTCACTCCCGAGTTATCAGCCAGATGGCTACCGCGTCGGCAACTTCACATACACTGCCGGTAGCGTTGGAACCAGCTTCCATAGCGACACAGGTAACCGTAGCTACCGGCTCAACCAACAGACCACTAACTGGGACAGTCAAGCCCTTCTCGACAACTACGTTCGCGCAAACTATGGAAGTTACCAGGTCCTCCAATCTGGCCAACAGATTGTCTACACATATGGCAAGAATGACGCAACCTGGGTCAAAAACGGTATTTGGTATAGCCTCATTAGTAACGGCAGTCTCAGCACCAGCCAGGTCCTGAACATCGCCAGCAGCATCTAACACGACATAAGCATTTTTAGAAACCCTCGTTTTCTTCTATACTTACGCTTATATGAGCGTGATCCGCACCCGTTTTGCACCATCACCAACTGGCTACCTACACGTCGGTGGTATTCGCACCGCTTTATTTGCCTGGTTGGTTGCCCGCCAGAGCGGCGGCCAATTCATCCTGCGCATCGAAGATACCGACCGCGCCCGCGAAGTGCAGGGGGCGGAGGCTCACATCATCGAGTCGCTGCGCGCTCTTGGTCTGGACTACGACGAAGGCCCCGACCTGCCTGGCGAATACGGTCCTTATCGGCAGACTGAGCGTCTCGACACCTACAAAACGTGGGCCCAGGTATTGATTGATAGCGGCCGGGCCTACGCCGACCCATATAGCGCCGAAGAAGTCCAAGCCTTCCGCGAGCAGGCCCAAAAGAATAAGAAGCCATTCCTCTATCGCAACCACCGTCCGGAAAATCCACCAGCCTGGGACGGTACGACGCCTCTGCGCTTCAAGTCCGACCCTAAGTCGTACGAGTGGCCTGACGCCGTCATGGGTGATTTGCACGCCGGTGCCGAAGCGATAGATGACTTCATCCTGGTCAAGTCCGACGGCTTTCCAACCTACAACTTCGCCCACATCGTTGATGACCACGAGATGGCTATTACTCACGTTATCCGCGGCCAAGAGTTTATTGCCTCCGTACCAAACTACCTCAACCTTTACGAAGCGCTCGGTTTTGAGCGCCCCGTCCTAGCGACTATGCCACATATTCTGAACGAGCAGGGCAATAAGAAGCTCAGCAAGCGTGACGGTGCCAAGGACGTGCTCGACTACTTGCGCGATGGTTATCTGGTTGAAGCCATGATTAACTTCATCGCCAGCCTTGGTTGGAACGACGGCACGACCCAGGAAATCTTTAGCAGGGAAGAACTCATTCAGAAGTTTAGCCTAGAGCGCGTGCAGAAGGCCGGCGCCCGTTTCGACGAACAGCGCCTGCACTGGATGAATGGGGCCTGGATTCGCTCCCTTGACACCGGTGATATATATGCCCGCAGTCAAGGCTACTGGCCCTCAGCAGCCGACAGCTACGATGAGGCCTACAAGCTGCAGGTCCTGGCTCTCGTCCAGGAGCGTATGAAATACCTTGCAGAATTACCCGAGCTCACCAGTTTCTTTTTCGAAGATCTGCCCCTCAATATGGAACTCATCGATGGCAATAAGCAGCTCAAGAAGTTTGAACACAGTGAGCTACGAAGCCTGCTTGAGCAGGCCAAAGCTAGTCTGGAAGAATCAGATTTCAGTATTGAAGACCTCACGACACGTCTGAACCAGCTGCTGGACACGACCGGCCAGAAGCCGGGCGTACTCTTTAGCTTGATTCGTATTGCCAGCACGCAGGCACCGTTCAGCCCAAGTCTCGCCGACACGTTGCATGTGCTCGGCAAAGAGCGATCACTTACCCGCGTCCATGCGACTATCGAGGCGCTATGAAACTAGCCCTGCTCGTACTCATCAGTGTCATTATCTTTGCGATTGCCGCTGGTATTATTGTGGTGCACCGCCAGGGAACCAAAGCCTGCATAAGCTACTACAACAAAGACGGCTCTCACTTGCTCTATAAAGACTGCAAATAAACGCGGCCACTTCCGAAACTACAATCTACGAATATTCATAAACTCTAGTCTGGAAAGTACGGTCTAGGGTTGTGCTAGCGGTGACTGTCTGGGTTCTTGTGGGGGCATATGCACCGCGCCAACGAAGAAGAGCCAGACAGCCACCGCGTCCCCAAGGTTGGAGACCCATTCACATGTTGCCGGGGTGGTGCCGCAGAGCAATGGCCCACATCACGAACAGGCAGATCGCCGCAATGCCGGCAAGTACTGCTGCCCAGGACAAGATACCGACCAGCGCGCCAGAGAACATGCCGCCCAACTGTTGGGAGAACTTCTTGATTCCCTTACCAGTCGATGGCTTGATCAGACTGCGAACTACTCCGGCACACTTCATGAGCACGAACATCAGGACAAGGCAGGCAAGTGCCCACCAGCCGAAGTGGTGCTCGATGTACCGCGGACCGGCAACCTGGTGATGCAGGCTGTACAGCGCATAGGCTACATGAGTGTTCATGTCATCACCTCCTTATGGGTGACTAGTTGTGACAACGTCGTAAAGCTACGATTCAGCAAAACAGTGTAATGTGAATGGACTGTATATTATAGCTTATTCTACTATATATGTCAATATTCTGCCCCTCGGTAGCATCTGATACAATATGCTCATGTTTATGAAGAACCGGCTCGTGGGGGAGTGCTGCTAATGCAGGATGATATCAAGCCGTCCAACAAGGGCCTCCCGACTCGAAAACCAAAAATAGTTGAACCGATCAGCCAATCAACAGAGGCACCGCTGCACGCTATCACCGAGGAGCCAACGCTCGAAGACGACGGATTCACGGACGAAGAAACCACGACAAACGATCCGCCAACTGCGGACGAGACGACGGCAACCACCACTGACGACAGTACAGCAGCCGAGGGTGATGATGACGCCAGTGATACTCCGAAGAAACGCCTTCCTATCAGCTGGCCGCCGAGCAAAAAAGAATGGGCAATCATTGCCGCCGTCATTCTGTTACTTGGTGGAGCAGGTGCGGCCGTCTGGAGCATGACACACCGTAGCGTCAAACCAGTTGCCAACCACATCGTTAAGAAAGTAGTGCCTAAGCCTGTAGCACCGACTACGGTTCCGTCCACCCTCAGTGGTCTGCAGGTGGCACCTGACGTCAACGACCGCCCAGTTACTGGCGTCATGATTGAAAACAGTCTAGATGCTCGTCCTCAATCCGGACTAGACCAGGCAAGTGTCGTGTTCGAAGCCGTAGCCGAAGGTGGAGTCACCCGTTTTATGGCACTGTTCCAAGACACCCAGCCCGACTACATCGGTCCAGTCCGCAGCGCTCGCCCATACTACATCCAGTGGTGTATGAGCTTCGACTGTTCGTACGCCCATGTCGGTGGTAGCCCAGACGGATTAGCCGACATAAAGTCATGGGGGACCAAAGATCTCGATCAGTTCGCCAATAGCGGTGCCTATCACCGTATCAGTAGTCGCTATGCTCCGCACAATGTTTACACCTCGATTGCGAACCTCAATAGTCTGGAGAGCAGCAAAGGTTTTGGCAAAAGTAGTTTCACGGGCTTTAGTCGGAAGACCGAGCAGCCATACAAGGCACCCGATCCCAAAGCCACTGGTGCGGCCGCCAAGAAACAGGACACACGTACGCCAGCCACTAGCATCGATTTCACGCTGTCTGGCTATTACTACGACCCCCACTTTGACTATGACGTGGCCAGCAATAGCTACAAGCGCTCCGAAGCTGGCCAGCCGCACATGGAGCAGCATCAGGACGGCAGTCAGGTACAGCTCGCCCCGAAGGTCGTTATCGGCATGGTTGTGCCGATGAGCCAAGGTGCTCTCGACGCTTCTGGAGCCTACTACTCGAACTACGTCGCCGTCGGCAGCGGTGATGCGTTCGTATTCCAGGACGGTACCGTCAGCAAGGTACATTGGAGCAAGTCGGATATTAAGAGTCCACTAAGCTTCACCGACGATGCCGGTAAACCATTCAATCTCAATGCTGGCCAAACCTGGATCACCGCTATTACCGACCCGAGTAAGGCGAGTTACAAGTAGTCGAATAGATAGGGTGGGGCATGGAATACTACCGTCGATTTCGCCAACAGCTCCTCGGGCGTATTCTGCTCATCATCGTTATCGATAACCTCGCCGTAACCGCCACCTGGTTATTGGGCACCAGCCTCCTTGGCTTACATGGAATTGAACTTGTTGGACTCGTCGGTGTGGTCGCGATTGTCGTTGCCGTCATACTCAGTAACCTGAGCGTTGGTCCACTGAGCCTGCCAACTCGGCTCATAACCGAAGCAATCTTCCATGTCGCGCCAGAGACAGCCGGTACGGTTCCCGCACCCGACCCGACCTCCACCAAGTTTGGTCAAGAACTAGTAGCCAGTGTCATCCACGACGTGTTCGAACTAGCAACCGTGGCCGAGACGCAGGCCCACACGACACCGGATACAGACAACTTTAGCCATGATTTTGTCGCGAACGCGTTGCCCTTACCACTTGTTATCACCGATGCCAAAGACACTATTGTCTATGCCAATGAAGTAGCTGGTGTCTATATTGGCGTCCCGGCAAAAGAAATGATTGGCAAAAACGTTTATGACGTACTGGACATGCTCTTCCCAAGCGAAGATACGCTTGACACATGGTTGGCCAGCAAGAAATCAAGCACCGCTACGGCCTCGGCTAGCTGGGAGCGAGTCCGCCTGAGTCCCGCCGATACCCGACCACTGCGCATGTTCGATCTTGCTGCCCACTACAATCGCGACAATCCGCATGGGTACGAGACTATCCTAGTACTCTTCGACCACACCAAAGCCTACAGCCAGGACGACCAGGCCATCAGCTTCATCGCTCTCAGCGTGCACGAGTTACGCACGCCGCTTACGTTGTTACGCGGCTACATCGAGGCCTTCGAGGACGAATTTGTCGGCAAGCTCAGCCCGGACATGAACGACTTCATGTTCAAGATGTCAGCGACCGCTCAACAGCTCACCGCCTTCGTCAACAACATCCTTAACGTCGCCCGTATCGATGACGACCAACTGGTACTCCAACTACACGAGGAGAAGTGGGGCGATGTTATCCGTGCCGCTGCCAACAGCTTAGCCCTCCGGGCCAAAGTCCGCGGTATTACCATCGAGTACAGTGTCGCACCAGATCTGCCCACGGTGGGAGCTGATCGCGTCAGCGTGCTCGAAGTGATCAACAACCTCGTCGATAATGCCATCAAATATAGCGGCGATAGCAAGCGCATCGTCATTGCCACCCGCCTAAATGCCGAGGGGCTCGTCGAGACGACCGTCCAGGACTTCGGGGTAGGTATCCCCGCCAACGTGCTGCCAAACCTGTTTACAAAATTTTATCGTGACCACCACAACCGGGCCCAGATTGGCGGCACCGGCCTCGGGCTGTACCTATCAAAGGCCATTATTCACGCCCACGGCGGCACTATCTGGGTCAAGAGTAACAAGGGTGAGGGCAGTACGTTTGGCTTCACGCTGGTACCATTCAGCAATTTAACAGACGAGCTCAAGGACAGCGTCAACAAAGACATCACCCGTGGCGCTCACGGTTGGATCAAAAACCACTCCCTCTATCGTCGCTAGGTAGCCCAGTCGGCAGCAGCTATTATCTGATACACTAAAGGTATATGGAACCAACATCTACAACCCCTCCCAATGGCAAAAAAGTATTGTGCATCGAAGACGAGCGCTTCATTAGCGAGCTCTATGCTCGAGCACTCAGTAAAGCCGGCTATGACGTCACTGTCGAAGTCGATGGTCAAAAGGGTCTCGAACTGGCCCAGACTAACAAATATGACATCATCTTACTTGACCTGATGATTCCAACTATCACTGGGGTGGAAGTCCTAGCCAAACTCCGTGATACCAATGTCACACCAGAGCTGCGGGCAAAGATCATCATCACCACCAACCTAGAACAGCGCGAAGAAGTCCGCAAAGAAATCGAAGAGCAGGCCGATGCCTATCTGGTGAAGGCTGCCATCACACCACGCGAGCTGGTTGAATTCCTGGCCAACGTTGACGTGTAAAGCACGTCGATAACCGAACAGCCTACAGGGGGTTAATTCAGCTCTTGGCTAAAAGTTACCGGATCAAACTGTAACGCTTTCTTATCTGATTGGACAAATTTCAAAACATCGCCAATAAAAGACTATCGCCAAGACTCTACTCTTGGCGATAGTTCAGATGCGCAGTTTTTATTAGTTCGTCTGGCGACGGAAGACGAAGAGGGCAGTGCCGACGATGGTGAGTGAGGCCATGACGTAGGCAATGATCGGCAGACCGGTGTTGGTCAGAGCTCCTAAGACTTGCGGTGCCGTAGAATCGCCCAGGACCTGCGGTACGATCTTGTGCTGGTTCGTGAAGGTACAGGTGACATTGGCACCGCTGGCAATCGTAAAGGCTGTAGTAGCAGTACCAGTCCCGCTCAAGCCATTGGTGCAGGTATAGCTAGAGTTGTAATCGCTCAGGCTAGTGCCTGGAGCAGCGGTCTCGCTGACGATGTGAGTTCCAGTCAAGACCTTAACATCACCGGTTGTACCACCGTTACCGATTGCCTGGGCATCTACATCGGCATCAATGAGCAGATTAAACTTACCAGTATCAGTAACCGGGAAGAGTAGCTTATTGACGGTAATAGTACCCGTATCGTGCGTGTTGGTGAACACACAGAGTACGTCTTCGCCAGGGGAGACAGTGACATCGAGTGAAGTCGTCGGCGTTGAATCTTCGTCTTCATCGCCGCAACTACTAGCTGTAACATGGTAGCCGGTCTGCTGGACCTCAGACACAGTGTAGGTGCCGGCCGCAACATCCTGGGCATTGGCGCTGCCCGTACTGTAGCCGCCTTGGCTATCGATGTTCCACCTCCAGGTATTGACGTCTTGCGTGACATTGCCGAAGCCGTCATCCACATTCTTCACAACCGTAATGGTGCCGCGGCCTTGGTTACCGAAGTTTTGGTCTGTAACCGCCTGGTTAGACAGGCTAATCGTAACGGGATAGCAGCCACCGTTAGTAGTAGGGTAGGTTTGCACATAACCAGCCACGGAATTGACATCTTCGCAGACGGTGTAGGTGCCTGGCGCCAGGTTGTCGAAGCGGTAGAGACCCGTTACTTGATTGGTCTTTGTTGACATAGCGACGGCTACCCCAGTGTCTGTTGTGCCGGTCAGATTGATAGTCCAGCCACCAATAATTGGCTCACCGGTGTCCCAGCCATTCAGGCCATTCAGGTCATTAAACTTGTAGCCGCTAATGCTGCCATTCTGGAAATTACCGAAGTCATTACCAGTCGAGTTCTGGCCGGCAGCCAATTGCACGGTGATCGGATGGAAAATCTGCGTCCAGCCAGAGACAAGTGTTTCAAGTAAGTTATAGGTTCCTGCTACGAGATTCGTGAAAGAGAAGCTCCCGTCAGTCGGATCGGTCGTGGTGGTTGATTCGCCTGGACCACATACGCCGTCACCGTTGGCATCGATGCAAATCGTCCAGCCACCGAGCGTCTTCCAGCCATTAGGCGTCTGAACGTGGCTACCATCAGCATTCACCTCATATTTCGTACCAGATATAGAACTGTAGCGAGTGTTCGTGAAAGTACAGACAATGTTCTGGCCCTTAGCCACCGTAAACGTAGTCGAGCTATTAGTGCTACCACTTGCAACTGTCGTATTACCATCCATACAAGTGTAGGCGGCAATATAATTCAGCAGACTCGTGTTGGTGCCAGCCGTCTCACTAACCGTGTACGAGCCGGTATCAACCGTTTGTGCGCCGGTGCTGCCACCGTTGCCTTGGTCGGCCTTCGTGTAGCTTGTAGGGCCAGCGATAGACAGATTGAATAGTCCGGTGTCAGTAGACGGATTAATGACCTTGTTGACCGTCAGCGTACCGGTATCGCGCGTGTTAGTAATGGTACAGGTGACATTCTGAGCCAAGCCCAGCGTAATAGTGCCGGCGGACAGCGTGCCGCCATCACAAGACCAAGCACCTGCAGTATAGTCACTTGGTCCACCAGTTTCGCTCAGCGTATAGGCATCGTTGGCGAAGGCTGTCTGGGCACCAAAGGAGTCGCCCGTGCCACTTAGTGTCGGATTACCTTTCGACGAGGCTGCGGTCAGCGTCCAGTCACCTGGAAGGGCAGAGCCGCCACTAACTTGCTTGACAAGCTTGAGCGTTGGGGCGACATCGCTGTTCGTAATCGTACAGTCGATGTTCTGGTCGGCACTGAGAGTGAATGTCATGCCAAGCGAAGTCTGAGTGCTTGCATCCACACAAGTAGCGCCGGTCTGCGTGTAGCCTGTTACTGCGTTTGTGTCTTCGGTCACACTGTAGCTCTGATTGGCCGTGTAGGTGTTAGGCGTACCGCTCGTGACCTGTGTACCACTGACAAAGAGGGGGAAGTCACTGACGTGTGCGTTACCACCATGCGTACTATTCACAACTTTAGTAACAGTAATCGTGCCCGTGGCTCGAGTGTTCGTGAAGGTACAGACAACATCGCTGTTAGCGGCAACCGTTACGCTGAGCGAGCGCAAGCTCATATCAGTCGGTGTACCGCTGGCAAGCGTCGTGCCTTGACCATGCTGATCCTTGCAGACTACACTAGTCGAATAGTTACTGAGGGCAGTAGCGTTAGTGCTGCTGTTAGCCGCCTCGGCGATGGTGTGGGTCGAGTTACTCTTATCGGCTGTCACAATCTGCGTGCCAGTTGTGCCCCCGTCACCGACGTTACTAGCGTCAGTCGTGCCGTCAATACTCAGGTCAAAGCGACCACTGTCGGTCGAAGGTACCAGGCTCTTGATAACTGTCAGCTTGGCTTCGCCAGGAATGGCAATCACACAATCAGATGGGTCGGAGTTTGGTTGGCCCGATGGGTACGAACAGACGTCGATCAGCTTCGTACTACTGCCGCCAACTGTCGAGAGTTGTACGGTGCAGGAGGCCTTGGTGTCGTTGGGGTAGTCATCACCGGGGCCGTTGCTTGCTGCTGCGCTAAAGGGGTCGTCGCTACTCTGGGCGACCGTACAGCTGGTGGTACCGCTTGATACAACAGAATTCGGTGATGTACAGCGATCAACTGACTTGTCGCTACAAGAATACGTTGTCAGCGAGCCAAAACCAGCGGGGTTACCGGTTGTACCAACGCAGGTCGCGTAATCGACAAAGCCATTGCCGTTAGAATCAAACAGGTTACAGGCATCCATGGTGTTGGCACCCTGGGTACCCGCGTCATCCCAGTTCCAGGTCGTCGCTACACTCACTGGGCTATTAGTGTAATCAACACATAGCTGCGTTAGGTCTTTTTGGCCAGGCACATCGTTGGCGCCAGCCGTATCGACCGTACAGTTTTGGTCCGCATGCACAGTCGAGTTGGACACGAAAGGCAGGGCCGCTCCCGCAGTTTGGGCTGCCAGCAATGCCACCACCATGATCCCAGTCTTGGTTTTATTTGATAACGTACGTAGCCAGCTCTTCATGGCATACCTCCAGTCATTAACTCTGTCGTTTTGCCCAGGTGGGCTTTGGTTTATCCGGACACGTCTTTCTCTTAAGCGGATTATCCTACTTTTTAAATAATATTGCAAGCGCTTCTACTCCTGTTGATTGTGTACCAAATATCACATTTGCATAAGCACTACCGCGGGCGTATATTTGAAGGTAGCCATGTGAGGGCTCGTTTCGTGACCGCAAGATCATGTGAAAGTTCCTCCTCGCAGACTATTTTTACACTCAGGCACGCATACTTCGGTCCCTGCTGGCGCCTTCCTACAAATCAGGTTTTTCGCCTCAAATCTAGCCCGTGAACGGCGCGCTTAGACTAGACGATAATCCTCTACAAACTCCCGTTCCCAATCTGTAATCGCACAGTTTTGGTCTCTTTTTATAATCCCAAATTTGTAGGAGAACTCTTTATGACACAGGTTATCAACACAGAAGTTGCCGTTAACTCTTTTTACTTCGCCGACCCATCTGGTCGCAAGCCATTCCCACGCAGCATTGAATGGAATGGCCAATTCATTAACTTTGCCAGCGAGGGTCTGCGCTACCTCGTAGAGCAGGGCGGCCAGCTGGTGCAGCTCTTCGACATGACTGACGGAGCAAACACCTACCGTCTGCGCGAGCAGGGCAGCCAATGGACCCTGGTAGGTGTAACCGGACAGGGGGCATTCTAATGAAGCGCCGCAACCTTACCCCAGAAGAACAACTGTGGCAGCAGGTCTGGCGCGTCTGGCCGGACGCCATGGAATATGAACACATCGAAACACCATTCGAAGGCCCGAGCCGGCGAGCAATCCGCTCACTAATGCGCCGCAGCCGTCAGGACAGGAGCCTGGCATGAGCGACATCAGCTTAGTACGCGACGACTATCATCCTGACCCAGCGGAGGATGGCATCGCCGTTCATGCTGGTTTTCCGAACCCGGGTGCCGACCGCCGAACGGCACCGCTCAGCCTAGACCGACTACTCATCCGCCACCCCAGTAGCACCTACTTCTTCCGGGTCGAAGGGCATAGTTGGGCCGACCACGGCATACTCGATGGCGACATTGCCCTCATCGACCGAGCTGTGTCGCCGGGACCGCAAGATTTAGTCATCTACTGGGCAGATGATTTTGTCATTAATCGCCGCGATAACCTCCCCCGGAGCACCGACATTTGGGGCACTATAACCACCACGATTCACGCGTTACGATAATCACAACAGTAGTGTTTTACCTCTGTAAATTAAATCATAAACATATTAAAATAATCTATTTTAAATACTGTCTATATATGAGTACTATATTTATTCAATTCATTAGCTTTGCGCCCGTGGGGAGGCCATGAAAACCATGCGTCCCATCTTCGCACTCATCGACTGCAACAACTTCTTCGTGAGCTGTGAACGACTGTTCCGACCCGACCTAGAGGGCAAACCGGTCGTGGTGCTCAGCAGCAATGATGGCTGTGCTGTCTCACGCAGCAACGAGGCCAAGGCCCTTGGCATTCCCATGGCCGCACCAGCCTTCAAATACCGCGATATTTTCACTAAACACCAGGTCGTGAGCTTCTCGGCCAATTTCGAGCTTTACGGTGATGTCAGCGCCCGTATTACCAACCTCCTCATGAGTATCACGCCCCACACCGAGGTATACTCGGTCGACGAAGCTTTCCTGGATCTCTCAGAGCTCGAGATAGCCGATTACACTGCCTGGGGCCTCGAGGTACGGCGGCAAGTTCTGCAGCTTATCGGCGTGCCCGTATCCATCGGCATTGCACCCAGTAAGACACTAGCCAAATTAGCCAGTGACCGGGCCAAGAAAGACCCCGAAGTTGGTGGCGTGCTCAGCCTAGGCCTGGGCGAGAATCCCGATGACGACTTCCGCCTGCAACAGACACCGGTGAGTGACATTTGGGGTGTCGGCTGGCGCCTGACTCCGCGCCTCAAAGCCGAGGGCGTGCACACTGCTCGTGACCTTAAATACTTCTCCACCAAGCGGGCAGGACAGCTTATGGGTGTGCATGGTCGCCAGATGATTGCTGAGCTCAACAACATCAGCTGTATTCCACTCCACAAACAGCACAAGCCTCAGCAACAGATCATGCGGGGCCGCCAATTTGGCGAAGATACCAATAATTCGGCGGCCGTCGAAGCAGCCGTCGCCAGTCTGACATCCAAGGCGGCTGCTCATTTGCGCCGCGAACAACTGTTAGCACAACAGGCAGCGGTTATTATCCGGACTAACCGCCACAAACCGGGCTACCAACAGCGTAGTCAGCTAGTACGCTTCGATGTGCCGACGGCTGACACGGGCCACATCGCCGCTGCGTTAACAGAGGCCCTTCAGAGTATATTTAGTGGCTCGCAGTTCTACCATAAAGCAGATGTCATGCTCTTTGACCTTGTACCGGCTGCCAGCCTCCAAACCGACTTGTTTGACCGGACTAAACCAGCGGTGCACGACAAACAACAGTCGCGCATGGCCGCCGTCGATGCCCTCAACGCCCGGTATGGAGCCAATCATGTCCGCTATGCCGCCCAGGACCTCAGCCAAGCCTGGCGACCTCGACATCGCCTCGGTAGCCCCGCCTACACAACAAGTTGGGACGAACTGCCCGTCATAAGAGCATAGGCACGTTATACTACCCATAGGATGCCGCACACTCTACTCACTAACTATCCATTAATCTCCAATCAAGTGAACCAGCACCAAGTACAGGTCATCCTGGAGGAGCTTCAGAAAACCCTAGAGCAGGGAACCGCTGGGGCTATTGTCGAGTTTGGCTGCTACATCGGTACGACCAGCCTGTTCATTCGACGGCTCCTAGATGCTCGCCAAGACACCAGAGAATTCCATGTCTACGACTCATTCGAGGGCCTACCAGCCAAATCTAATCAGGATGGCAGTGTGGCTGGTGATCAGTTTCAGGCCGGCGAGCTGCGGGTCAGCAAAAAAGATTTCTTGCGTGAGTTCCAAAAGGCCAACCTACGTCCACCCAAAGTCCACAAAGGTTGGTTTAGCGAGCTGACCAGCACGGATGTACCTGAACAGATAGCCTTTGCGTTTCTAGATGGCGATTTCTACGAGTCGATTCGTGACTCGCTGCGGTTAGTGCTGCCATGCATGCAGGCTGGGAGCGTCATCATCATCGACGACTACGCCCGCGAAGCACTGCCAGGTGCCGCCAAGGCAGTGCATGAGTTACTGCCAGTAGCCGCTGTACGAACCGCGCATAACCTGGGTATCATACAGCTATGAGATTGCACGTAATAACCATCGGCAAACCCAAACTCGACTACGCCAAACGAGGCTGGGATGAATATCTAGCACGTTTGCAGCGCCAGCACGATGTGCGGGTCACGCAGTTAGCCGATAAGTTTGCGTACGACGCTAGCAAGATACTCGAGACTGCCGGTGCCAGTTATAAAGTCGCTATGGTTATTGCAGCCGACGAGTTATCGAGCGCACAACTAGCTGATTTTTTGCGTAAGCGCGAGCTAGAAAGCCGCGAGGTAAGTATCATGATCGGTGGGCCAGAGGGATTACCTCAGGCAGTTATCGATCAGGCTGACTACCGCTGGAGCCTAAGCCCACTGACATTCCCCCATGACCTGGCCATGGTTGTGACACTCGAAGCCTTATACCGCGCCAGCACCATCAACGCCGGCGTTCCGTATCACAAGTAACTAGTTGAGAATACCGACGGCCCGAGCCGCGACCAGTGCCACGACAACCAATGAGATCATGGACTGAAGCAACATGAGCATCTTGGCACGGCGACTGAGCGGCTTGGTATCGGCTGGCCCAAACGTCATAGCATTGGTGCTTGAGACATATAGATAATCCGTAAACGTGGGCTTCCAGTCAGGGTGCTTGTAGTCTTCGTTGTGGTGCTGTGGGAACAGGAAATCCTGCTCGTACTTGGCAATGTGCTGACGCTCGCCTGGACCGCCACCGTCCATTTCCCAGTACCACAGAGCGAAGACAATAATGTTCGTCAGGAAGATATTGATTGCGGCATATATCAGGGCTCGACCATTCGTCAGGTGCCCACCCGATAGCAGCTTATTAGTAATAACTGCCAGCGAATAGGCGTTCCCAAAACCGGTCAGCATAATCAGCAGCAGCACATTGATGCGGCGCGTAACGGATTTAAAGATCTTCTCGCGCGGCGTCGTGAATGACAGCAGCCCTAGCAGCACCAATTCGGCGAGCGGGATAATATAGCGCGTACCGACCGAGAAAGTGTCGGGCAGGGCCAGCTGCAAGCTTATCGCCACGAGCATCGCTATCTGCACTGGCGCGACGGGGTCGTGCTTGGTGTGCTGGTTGCGGAACATCTTAGCCATGAGCGATATTATATACGACGTACACAAAACAAAAACTAGAAAAGGAGGATTTACATTGTATAGTATTATTAATGGCTGAGGTTACGTTACATAGATCACTCGTCGCCGACTTACCGATGCACACTCCTGAGATGGGATGGACACAGGCAGACTACGAAATGGTCACGGGTATCCATATACTGGACCACCACATATACCTAAACCATAGTGGGTGGCGAGAGCACGAAGTAACCCAACTCGATCCTATCAGGCAGGAAATGCCTCAAAAAATGGTCACAAAGCTTCTAGAGTTCTGTGACTTAACATTCGTAGCTGGCAATCCAGACTTTGATTGCCACTCGTTTACAGGATTTTTGATGGGGTGGAAAGCAACCCCCACCCCTGGTAGCTCCGTTAGAATCAATCGAGCATCAATAAAAAATTTTAATCGTACTCGGGCAAACGCACCGTATGTTGCGTACGCTCCAAATGCAAGACAACCCATTGCGCACTCATTCTTGGGCACGGAACGGCAAGGGTACGGATTGAGCGTCGCCGGTCCCGGTATGCCGATCGTACTAAGTCGTCTTGTTGACTTAGTACACACCTACGGTGTGTCCGAGCTCTATAAACGCTCAGGCTAAAGTGCAGTAGTGCCCGGCAAAATAAAAAGCCCACCTTTAGTGAGCTTCTTATTTTGGTGACCGCACGGGGAATCGAACCCCGATTGCCGGGATGAGAACCCGATTTCCTAACCGTTAGAAGATGCGGCCTTAATTGTGTAAGAGCCGAAATATGGTACCACATCTGTTAGATTCGTGCCAGACCCTTGCCAAAATAGCCGTAAAAACAGATAATAATCATAAGCAATTAATGATGAAACAGAACATAACAAGCGGTGGGAGTCTGGTGGGAGCACGTTGTGGGTTTGTGGGGTAAAAAATCAGCACCGCAGAGTGGGCTGGTTGGCAGCCTACACAATGACAAGCTCATATCGAGCATTATCCTAAATGCCATTGAAGATGGTGTGATTCTGGTCGATACACAAGGGGTTATCCGCGTGTTCAACCCCGGAGCAAGTCGCATAACTGGCTGGGCGACAGAAGAAGCCGAGGGACTTGATTGGCGCTTGGTACTCAAATTTGTCGATACCAAAGGTCAGGCTGTGCCCGACAATGACGTCATTATCGCCAAGGCACTGAAGTCTGGCCAAGCCGAGCGGACAAGTACTGCCTACATCGCTACCAAAAGTAATAAGACTGTCGCACTCGGCTTCAGCATCTCACCGCTTATCGATAGCACCAAGCAGCTCACCGGCGTAGTGGGCGTTTTCCGTGATGTCAGCGTTGAGCGACAAGAGGAATCGCAGCGCGCCGATTTCATTAGCACTGCAAGTCACGAAATGCGTACCCCAGTTGCTGCTATCGAAGGGTATCTCAGCTTGGCACTCAACGACAAAGTCGCCAATATCGACGCCAAGGCTCGTGACTACCTCGAAAAGGCCCATTCCAGCACTCAGCACCTGGGACAACTGTTCCAGGACCTACTCACCAGTGCCAAAGCCGAGGATGGCCGCCTGACCAGTCACCCCCGTGTCGTAGAGATTGGCGCTTTTGCCGAACAACTGGTCAGTGACCTCAAGTTCTCAGCCGAGAAGAAAGGCTTGTTCCTAGTGTCTAACCTCACGACGGTGAGTGCCGGTGCCGAGACCAGTAAAGTTGTGCGCCCGTTGTACTACGCCCTGGTCGACCCCGATCGTATGCGCGAAGTCATCACCAATCTGTTCGACAACGCCGTTAAGTACACCGATACCGGCACCATCAGTATTGGCCTGACTGGCGATGAGCGCGTGGTGCAGTTCTCCGTAAAAGACACCGGCAACGGCATTCCCGCCGAAGACATTCCACATCTGTTCCAGAAGTTCTATCGGGTCGACAATTCCGCAACTCGAACCATCGGTGGTACTGGGCTGGGTCTCTTCATCTGCAAGAAAATTGTCGAACTATACCAAGGTCGTATCTGGGTGGAGAGTGAGCTCGGCAAGGGCAGCACCTTCCTGATCAACTTACCGCGTCTGAGCACCCAAAAGGCTGAAGCCCTGCTGGCCGAAGAGGCCAAAGGTGGCAGTCCCAGCCCAATCGTAACGGATAATAAACTGTAGTCAGCAATGTGCTACAATGAGAAAAACATAAGCAGGAACCCGCGGCAAGGCGCGTAATAATATGGCAAAAGTACTACTGGTCGAGGACGATAATAACCTACGGGAAATCTACGAGGCTCGCTTGCAGGCTGAAGGGTACGAGACCGCCACCGCCAGTGATGGCGAGCAAGCATTAGTCGTTGCCAAAGAAACCAAGCCCGACCTCGTTATTTCTGATGTCATGATGCCCAAGATTAGCGGTTTCGAAATGCTCGACATCCTTCGCAACACCGATGGCATGAAAGACGTAAAGGTTATCATGCTTACCGCGCTGGGCCAGTCCGAGGACAAAACTCGTGCCGACCAGCTCGGTGCTGACAAATACCTCGTAAAATCCCAAGTAACACTTGAAGACATCGTCAAGACTGCCCATCAGCTGCTCGATGATAGTGCCACACCCGCGGTGGCCGTAGCTACTCCTGCGCCAGTCGAGCCAACTTCCGTTGTCGCCCCAGCTGCTCCCACCACAGTTACTGCCCCTACACCTGAAGCAACTGTCGCCGCAGCCACCAGTACCGACGAAGAGTCTGCCGCTATGCAGGCGCAGATCGATAGCTTTGCCACCGCGCCAGCTGTTGACCCACCGGTTGCCAACCCTACTGCGACGCCACCAACAGATGATGTACCCGTCACCCCGCCAGCTTCTGAGCCGGTAGCACCAGCCGCCGTCACCACTCCAGAGGTCGCACCAGCCGCTCCTGTGACACCAGCCCCAGTTGCGGATGATAATGCGACGGGTGCTCACGATGACCAAGTTATGGCAACGGCTGTCGATTCACTCACCAACAGCACCGCACCTCAAAAGCCATCCGATGTTACGGCGGTAGAAGTCACCCCGCCAGCTTCTGAGCCGGTAGCACCAGCCGCCGTCACCACTCCAGAGGTCGCACCAGCCGCTCCTGTGACACCAGCCCCAGTTGCGGATGATGCGACAGATGCCGATGGCGTAACAATCGCCCACAAGAAAATCATCCAACCGCTGAGCGACCCAGCAAATGCCAAACCAGACATTAACCAGCTTCTTGCCCAGGAACAGGCGGCCGCCACCGCCAACGATCCGGTACCAACTGCAAGTGCCGCCACAACTGTCGAGCCAACCCCCGAGACACCAGCACCATCGCCAGCTGCCGCCGGCATTGTTGAGCCAACTGCCGACCCTAACGCGCCACACCCAGACGATATCGCATTGTAAAACAGATTGAGACATCTGCGGATTCATGTCAGACTAATGGCATGCGTATTAATAAGTTTATCGCCCTCGCGAGTGATCTAAGCCGCCGTCAGGCTGATGCTGCCATCGCCGAGGGCAGGGTACTAGTAAACGGCCAAAATCCCGCAGCCGGCCAGGCCATTGCCGACGCCGATGTCGTGACCCTTGACGGTCAGCCTATTACCCCCGCCGTCAAGACTACCATTATGCTGAATAAACCTATCGGCTACGTTTGTTCTCGGGACGGCCAGGGGAGTCAGACGATTTATGATCTACTACCGCCCGAATACCAGCACCTCAATCCGGTTGGGCGGCTCGATAAAAATTCAAGTGGGCTGTTACTGCTCACCAATGATGGTGATTTAGCGAATCTGCTGACGCATCCCAGCCACCAGAAACAAAAAGTGTATGAGGTGGTGCTCAAAGAGCCGCTCCAGCCACTCCACCGCCAGATGATCCAAGACCACGGCGTTCAGCTCGAGGACGGCAACAGCCAATTTCAAATTGACCGACCGGATATCGCCACGCCAGATGACCGCGATTGGGTCGTGACCATGCACGAGGGCCGCAACCGTCAAATCCGCCGTACGTTCCAGGCCCTCGGCTACGAAGTTATCAAACTCCACCGCACGCAGTTCGGCCCATACACACTTGGTGCACTCAGCACAGGTAAAGTTACAGAATTATAGAACACATTTGTCAATAGTATCTACCTCTGTTATAATAAACGCTAATGAGTAAGAAGTTACCGATCGTCGCCATCGTTGGTCGCGCCAACGTTGGTAAGTCCAGCCTGTTCAACGCCATCCTCGATAGGCGTGAGGCTATTGTGGCCCGCGAAGCTGGTACCACCCGCGACAGCATCACCGCCAAGGCCACCTGGGAAGACCAGGATTTTTGGCTCGTCGACACCGCCGGTATCAAGGACGCTGAGGACGACTTCGAATTTACTATCCAGGAACAGATCTTGCAGGCCGCTGACAGTGCCGACGTTATCTGGGTGCTCGTGGAAGCGAACGTGCCAATTACCGAAGAAGATCGCCGCGTGGCCAAGCTGGCACTAAAGAGCAAGAAGCCTGTCTTCCTCGTCATCAACAAGATGGACAAGGTCAAGCACATCGACTTTGCAGCCTATGAGCGTCTGGGCATTAAACCGATGATCGGTACCACCGTAAAGCAGAAGCGCGGCATCGACGAACTGCTGACCAAACTCGTAGCCGTCATCCCGAAAGCTAGCATTACCGAAGACGACGACCGCCTAAAGATTGCTATCCTGGGCCGCCCAAATGTTGGTAAATCATCGCTATTCAACACACTAGCCAAGAAGCAGCAGGCAATTGTGGCTGACGTGGCCGGTACCACCCGTGACGTCAACCGCGCCATTGTGCGCTACAAGGGCCGGGAAGTGCAGCTAATGGACACCGCCGGTATCCGCCGCTCGGGCAAGATCGAGGTCGGCATCGAGAAGTTTAGCGTTATCCGTGCTTTGGCGGCTATCGAGGAAGCTGACGTCTGCTTCCTACTCATGGAAGCCAGTGAGCTGAACGTCGCCCTCGACCAAAAGATCGCCGGCATGATCAAAGACTCTGGCAAGGGTCTGGTACTGGTCGTGAGCAAGTGGGACGCCGTAGAAGGCAAGGACGCCTACACCCGCGACGCCCTGGCACCGCAGATTACCCGTACGTATGACTTCGTGCCATGGGCGCCACTTATTTTCACTAGCAGTGTCGACGGCCACAACGTCACCAAGCTGTTCGACCTGGCCATGGACATCGATGTCGAGCGTCACAAGCAGCTCAAGACCGTCGATCTGAACCGTTTCCTCCGTCAGATGGTCGATGCTCATCCACCAGCCGGACTCAAGAACCGCAGCCCCAAACTGAACTACATGGTTCAGGAGACTGACAACCCAACCCCAGCATTCAAGATCTTTGGCAGTCACAGCAACTTCGTGCACTGGAGCTACCGTCGTTACCTCGAGAGGGGCCTACGCGAGAAGTTTGGCTATGAGGGCACGCCCATCCAGATCTGGTTCATCGAGAAGCACGTCACCCACAAGCACGGCGTCAGCCCAACCAAGGCAGATAACACAGCATTACAACGCCACAATGCCCGCAAACGCGCCTGGAACAGCGACAAGCCAGTGCGCCCAGAACAAACTTCCGATCCGTACTAATGCAAGAAAACTAGCCCAGGGCCTGGGCTAGTTTTCTTTTATCGGTTATTCTAAATACATATGGGACTTTTTCAACGTCGGCCGCAGGTTAGCGACCCAATTCAGATGTATTTTACCGCTAGCATGCAAAAGACGGTGCTTTTGGTAGGCCTCGGCAATCCGGGCAAGGAATATGTCGGCACCCGGCACAACGTTGGCTTCGAATGTCTCGATGCGTTTGTGGCCAAGGCTGATGGTATGGGTGAGTGGACTGACAAGAAGTCACTGAAGTGTCAGCTCGTAAGCGGTCAAGTAAACCAAACCAAAATCTATGCTATTAAGCCGGATACTTTTATGAATAACAGTGGCGAAGCTGTCCGCGCCGTGGCCGACTATTACAAGATCCCCTACGACAAAATCGTCATCATCCATGACGAACTCGATATAAAATTTGGCTCAATTCGCACTCGTATGGGTGGCAGTGCGGCTGGACACAATGGCATCAAATCAGTTACGCAGCATGTTGGTGAAGACACCGGTCGGATCCGCATCGGGGTAGGGCCCAAGAAGCCTGCCCAGATGGATAGCAGTGACTTCGTACTGGCCAAATTCACTGCCAAAGAGCAGGAACAGCTCGGCAATATGAAACGCGAGGTAACCGCCATTCTTAGCGAATACTTCTTCAGCGCCAAGCTACCGGCGGAGACCCGCGACTTTATCGTCTAGACATCAAAGTTCTATCGTGTATTTAAACACCAGCTCATCGTTCTGGGGCTCCGCTATCAGATACGGAATATCCTCACGTCCCGTATCATCAATAAGTATCTGGCCACCCCATTGACGGACGAGCGCCCACTGGTGGCGAAAAAAGACACTGGCTTCCATGAAGCTTACTCTATCCGTGGTCATTGCTTCAGCTGCAGTTTCCAGGGAATTGACCACTAGTGAAGGCAGGACTAGTTCGTACGGTTTTTGATAATCCAGGGCACACTCAAAGCCGATCATCGATTCATCAAGCATAGGGCGGGGTACGGTCGAAAAATCAATCATGTATTTCGTGTAGGTGCTGTCGGGCTGCTCAAACAGCACCGCAGCCTCACCACCAGCTTCGATGGTTAAGTCTGCAAGGTTCAGGCCTAGGCCAATGCTTTGTCCGAGGAAAGTTGACACATCTACGCCAGCTCCATCGGCGATGGCCTCAAGTGCGACGACGTTCGTACCGGGAATCTGAAAAGTTGCCTCGCTCATTCCATTTACCATACGCCGCTGTCTTTGTATTTTCAAATAACAGATGGTGAGTGCCTCACGAGGCATACAAACTAAAATGAGCCTACAGAGGGGGTGGGCACCGCTGTAGGCTCATTTTAGGAAGCAACCGAGGTTACTTCCATACCACCCTTCAACCCACCACGGAAGCGAAACATCTGTACCAAACAGTAAAGGTAAGTGTCTCCGCCGACCGAAGTCGACTAGAACCATTTAGGCTCGCTATAAAACCGGGAGCGCTCAGTTGCCAAAGCAACTTAGGCTTCTAGTTAAAGGGGTTAGTTTGCCTTAGAGCCCCGATCCCAAGAGGGATTCTGGCGGGGACAGAAGTGGAGGGTAACAACTTTTGCCGACTCTAGGACAATCTAACATTTGGTCCTCACTCACTAAAGTGATTGAGGTGTTAGAATGGGGTTTATAAGGTGCTTTCACTCCGTATTTCAGGGGTGTACAAGTTGCTATTCTAGCAAAAACATGTCTTTATGTCAATACTTTGAAACTAAATTGACCTAGAAACCAAAATAGTTCTAGCGACTACTGTTACAAAAGTTAGGCTTGCGAAACTGCCAGGGGTGCGCAACAATACCATCTACTACGTCCCGGGTGGAGCGCTTACGTAGCCTACAGGTCTTCACTATGGACATCTATGAATTACCTCACAACCAGCTTCCTGAGCGACTCCGTCAGCTCTCGAGTCCGCCAGGGCAGCTATTTCACGCTGGTGCGGATCTGGACGACCTCCTCAAACGGCCAACAGTCGCCATTGTTGGTAGTCGCAAGGTTACACCGTACGGGCAGCAGATCACGACCAAGCTTGCTCGTGAGCTCGCCGAGCAGGGGATTGTTATTGTTAGTGGCCTGGCCTTGGGTGTCGATGCGCTGGCCCACGAGGCAGCCCTGGCCGTCGGCGGCCTAACCATTGCCGTACTGCCCAGCTCACTAGAGCACATCGCGCCTAGGAGTCATGTAGGATTGGCCCAGCGTATTGTGCAGGGCGGGGGAACCTTAGTATCCGAGTACCCCCATGGATCTGAGACCTTCCGTACTAACTTTGTGGCTCGTAACCGTCTGGTGGCCGGCTTGGCCGATGCAGTGCTCATTACCGAAGCGGCGTTGAAAAGCGGTAGTCTGCACACTGCTCGATTTGCTCTCGAGCAGGGGAAAGACGTTCTCGCGGTACCCGGTAATATCACCAGCCCCACGAGCGAGGGTGCCAACAATCTGCTGCGTGCGGGGGCTGTACCAGTCACTTGCGCCGAAGACGTACTCAGCGTACTCCAGTTGAAATTTCACGCGATCACACCCCTTAAAATCGCCCAGGGTGCCAACATCTATGAACAAGCAATTATAGACTTATTAAAAGATGGCCTGACCGATGGTGATCAGTTGCAGCGCAGCAGCCAGCTGGACATTGCTCAGTTCAACCAGACTCTGACTATGTTGGAGCTCTCCGGCAAGATCCGACCGCTGGGTGCTGGCCACTGGGCTTTAACGTAACCATGGTAGACTAGAGGCATGAAACTGTTTATCTTTATCGGCGTGACCGTAGGCGGAGTACTGGGCGGTTGGCTCGGCAGCCTACTCGACCACGGTAACGGCCTGGGCGGCTGGAGCATTTTACTTAGCACCATCGGTTCATTCGTCGGCATCTGGGCCGGCATCAAAGCTGCTCGTAACTGGCTCGACTAAAGCGCTTCGCTTGCGTTCGCTGCATTTAGCCTGTAAGCTTACGCTTGGCAGAGAAAGAGGATATACTTAAGCTTTATGGCAAAAAACCTTGTAATTGTGGAGTCACCGGCGAAAGCCAAGACTATTGAGAAGTTCCTGGGCAAGGATTATACCGTTAAGAGTAGCTTCGGGCACATCCGCGATCTGCCGGCCAAAGGTGTCAATATCGATATCGAAAATAACTTCGAGCCAACCTATGCGATTAGTGCTGACAAGACCAAGGTCGTACGTGAACTGAAGGCCGCTGCCAAGGGTGCGGAAGTCTGGCTCGCATCTGATGAAGACCGTGAAGGAGAAGCAATTGCTTGGCACCTAACACAGGCGCTCAAACTTGACCCCATCAAGACAAAACGCATCGTTTTCCACGAGATCACCAAACCAGCTATCGAAGCCGCTATCCAGAACCCACGTACCGTCGATCTACACCTTGTAGATGCGCAGCAGGCTCGCCGCGTACTCGACCGTCTGGTGGGATACGAATTATCACCCGTCCTCTGGAAGAAAGTCCGCACCGGGCTGAGTGCTGGCCGTGTCCAGTCTGTCGCCGTCCGCTTGATCGTCGAACGCGAACGTGAAATCAAGAGCTTCGAGGCCGGGAGTTCATTTAAGGTCACTACTGTCTTTACACATGGGCACGATGAAATTCCCGCTGAGCTGAACACCAAGCTCGACACGGTAGAGGCCTCGCAGCAATGGCTCGAAGGCGTCAAAGAGGCAAACTACAGCGTCGAAGATATTGCTCAGAAGCCTGGCACTCGCAGTCCAGGTGCACCATTTACCACGAGTACGCTACAGCAGGAAGCTTCCCGCCGCCTGGGCTTCAGCGTGCGCCAGACCATGACCCTCGCACAGCGCCTGTATGAAAGCGGTCATATCACCTACATGCGTACCGATAGCACCACATTATCCACCCTCGCCCTGAGCGCCGCCGAAAAGTATATTGCTTCTGAATACGGGGCAAATTACCACAAACGTCGTCAGTTCAAGACTAAGAACGAAAGCGCCCAGGAGGCTCACGAGGCCATCCGTCCCACCAACTTCGACCGTTTGAGCGCTGGTGATGAACCAGGCCAGCAGAAGCTGTATCAGCTCATTTGGCAGCGCGCGCTGGCTTCCCAGATGGCGGAGGCTCAGATTGAGCGTACCGAAGTCAGTATCGCCGTCAGTACCCAGAAAGAGAAGTTCGTCGCCAAGGGTGAAGTGCTCAAGTTCGATGGCTTTATGAAGGTCTACGGTGGCGGCAAAGACGACGTTATTCTGCCAGCCTTGAGCGTGGGTGACGCGCTCAAGACGGATACAATCACGGCAACTGAGACGTTTAGTCGTAGCCCCGCCCGCTACTCTGAAGCTGCCCTAGTGAAGAAGATGGAAGAATTGGGTATCGGACGACCAAGTACCTATGCGCCGACCATCAGCACTATCCAGACGCGTGGGTATGTCGAGAAGACTGATCTTGAGGGCCGCGAGCGTGAAGTCCGCACGCTGGTACTCACGAAGGGCAATGTTACCCCGGAAAACCGTATCGAAATCACTGGTGCCGACCGCAACAAACTGGTGCCGACCGGCATTGCCGACGTGACGACCGACTTTTTGGTCAAGCATTTCCCCTATGTCACGAGTTATGATTTCACCGCTCAAGTCGAAACTGAGTTCGACGAAATAGCCGACGGCAAGAAACCGTGGAACAAGATGATTAGCGAGTTTTACGACGGCTTTCACGAGCGCGTCAAAGCTGCCGAGGAAGTCAGCCGAGCCGAGGTTAGTCAGACCCGCGAAGTAGGCAAAGATCCTAAGTCTGGTAAGCCGATTATGGCGCGTTTTGGCCGCTACGGCCCCATGCTCCAGCGTGGTGAGACCGAGAGCGAAGAGAAGCCAGATTTTGCCCCTCTCCCCAAGGACGCAACTATTGATACCGTAACCCTCGAGCAGGCACTTGAGGCCTTCAAACTACCCCGTGTTGTGGGCACCACCGAAGACGGACAGGAGATTAAAGCTGCCATCGGTCGCTTCGGTCCATACATTCAGGTTGGCAAACTATACATATCGCTCAAAGAGGATGACCCCCTTACCATCGTTGAACCGAAGGCTCGCGAACTCTACCTCGCTAAGCTCGCTGCCGAAGCCGCCAAACAGATTCAAAACTTCGGTAAAATTCGTATACTAAACGGGCAATACGGCCCCTATATTACCGACGGCAAGAAGAACGCTAAGATTCCAAAAGATACCGATCCCGCTAAGCTCACCGAGGCCGAGGCCGAGGCCCTCCTCAAAGCTGCACCAGCCAAGAAAAAGCGCTTTACCCGCCGCAAAACCACCAAAAAATAACCCTTGTATGGCCGCACGGCCCTTCCGCACTATCGGACATATAGTTTCGCCTTGGCTCTGCATATACGCCTCATGGCGAGCGGCCTGATACCGAGCCAGCGACTTATGTGAGGAGCGGCCCGGCTATTAAACGCAGGCCAGGAGTTTTGCTTCTTTGGCGGTCCAAAGAAGAGAAGAGTCATTACTTTTCCACAATTTTACATCTTGCCAAGCCCATGGCCCAATGGTATTTCTACAACACAAAGTACGCAGATACGTCTAGTTCGTGCTACAATTAATTTAGATAGACAACAATATTGTTGACTTACGTGGGTTTACGTTTTATAATTATCTAAAAGTAAGCAATTTACAGAGTAGGGAACCGAAGCAACATGGCTGACACCACTGTGATTAAACCGACCGAATTAGACACTGAGCGCCTCGTTAATGAGACCCTTGCTACTATTGACCGTGAACGTGAACGTGAAATCGTTTCACGTCGTTTTGGCCTGTTTGACCGCAAGGAAACCCTGGAGCAGATTGGTGAGCTACTCGGTATCACTCGTGAGCGTGTCCGCCAGCTCGAGAAAGCCGTCGTGACTCGTTTGAAAGCCACGGCAGAGCAGGGGAATCTGCCTAACATCTCTGAAACTCAGACCACTCTAATTACCCAGCTACAGGGCATGGGCAGTATCGCTCGTGTTAGCGACCTGGCCACTGCATTTGGTGAAGGCACCAAGCTAGAGCAGGCGAGGGTAGCCTTCCTAGCTCGCCTCTGCCCTGAGCTGTCAGTCGTCGACGAAGACGATCACTTCTACCAATCGGTATCTATCAGCAGTGTAGCTGATGACAAGGCGGTCAAAACCCAGGTCCAGACCATTATCGACGCTATCAAGAAGCTCGCTGAGCCCAAGACCATCGAAGAGGTCGCCAAGGCTGCCGGCATGACTGACGCTGCTCAGACCGCTGCGCTGGCCAGTACCAGCAAACACCTCGCCACCCTGAACGGCCGCTGGGGCCTCGTAAAGTGGCCTATGGTCAACCCCAAGAACATTCGCGACAAGATCTACGTTATCCTGAAGGAAAACGGCAAGCATATGCACTTCAACGAGATTGCTGACGCCATCAAGGACAGCGACTTCAAGCGCAAAGATGTGACCACCCAGGCTATCCACAACGAACTTATCAAGGATAAGCGCTTCGTACTCATCGGTCGCGGTATCTACGCCCTCAAGGAATGGGGCTATAAAAAGGGTACGGTTGCTGATATTATCAGCGAAGTCCTGCGCGAGGCAGGTGAGCCTCTGCACCGCGACGAAATCGTCAAGCGCGTACTGAAGAGCCGCTTCGTAAAGGAAACAACTATACTCCTGAATCTCCAGGGCAAGCAACAGTTTAAGCGTGTTGCCAAAGCCACCTACGAACTCGCCGAATAACGGCGCTGACAGATACCTTTAGCTTTTATCTAGTTACATTATGGTCACTTCACTTACCGCTCTGCCTACTTTTGCCGACAATGAGGTTATTTGGGAGCAAGCCGACTATGCAAATAGCACGACTGACAGCTTCGTAAGACTAGCTGTCAGTTCGTTAGACCCAAACGTGGTTCACACACCGCTCCATGAGCTTCTCAATATGACCGACGAAGCCCTGCACGTCTTTGCCAGGCGCTGCGGAGCTTTTGTGCTACCTCATGCGTGGGGGTTTGTCACGGCACCCGAGGGCCAAGAGTGGCGTCTCGGAGATGAGTTGGGGGCGAGTACCCAACATCCCGACGTACCTCATGGGATGCTGCTTGCTGCCCAGGTAGAGCGTATCGTACGCCCACGCCAGCTCCGGCGGCACGAGCGCCGAGCTATCGATACGATCACGACTGATTATTACCATGCCATGCGCCAGACAACTGACACTCCGTATCTTACCGATATGCGGCCCTGTCAATTTACCCTAGGCATACTCGCCTCACGTAGTCATACACGCCTGCGCATCCTCCATGATATTGAACCCCGCATTGCTATCAATGCGTAGCAGGTGAACGTTTTACGAACAGGCTTAGGGCTACTCGTCAGCCTTATACAAAATACGAACAGTATGGACATATGGGCTAAGCGGGTGGCTCGGGCAGTTATGGATTACTTATCATTTAGAATCAGGCTGGTGGGGTAGAAAATAAAAAAATGAATGTGGATGTGGGCGAGTGAGCCAAAAACGCAGCCAGATAAAGCTGGGGCAGTGTCCAAAATCATACATAGACATGACGTCGCACAATATATCTTTTGCGACTCTAATATATGATTTATAGATGATTACTGATACCCCTGCTAACGGGGGAGTTTTTGGGTATATCAGTCTTTTTCTCATACACACTGGTATGCGACTGCCTTGTCACGCGCTTACTATAGTATCTCTACCTTAGTAGCTGGAGGTCTCCTGGAATGGCTCTAGTGTCCCATTGTGATTTATCACACTATTTGACTTTTCCACAGCAATGTCGTGAAAATTTGCTTTTTCATGCTTTTGAGTGAAAAATATATTTCTCCCCTACCTTCTCTGCTTTTATAAAAATATTTGACATACTGCCCTACTTGTATGTTTATATAGTTTTTTCATAGAATACGCACCCTGCAAATATAAGAACAAAATACGAACACGAGTAGGGCTGCAGGAGAGACTTAGCTATTTGTAATATGCCCGACCATCGAGCCGTACATCTATATAGCTGGCGGGCGTAACACCCTGTGATCCTAGTCGTTCTCGAACGGCCAGGAATGTACCGGCTTGCTGACGCGCGGTATTCTCGTGCATATTAAACTTCACGAAGTACCCTACCCCAGCTGGTTTGACATCAAGCTCGTAGGCGGCAGGTGGTAATGTTATGGACTCGACGGATACACCCTTGGCTTTTAACTCAGTCACGACGGTCTGGATAAATGCAACCGAGGTGCCCGCGAGGGCAGTATCGCCCTTCTTCACTTGCAAGCCTGACTGATCAGTGACCGTTGGAAGGCTGAGTTTGGATATATCGGTGGCATCAGTCGTAGAAATCAGTGCTTTGCCATTGTCATCTAGGATAAAACTATCATTGCTGGTCGCCAGGATAAGGCCGGGAGTGGTGGGCGCAATATAGATGATAGGCTGGTGGCTCATGAGCGGAATCGTCACCGACACCTGGGAAAGTTCTGGGAACTGCTGTTGTAATTTTTGCTGGATTCCCACACTATTCACGGTAATCTTATTGCCATTGAGGAGTGAGCTGGCAAATGCTTTGGCAGCAGCCTGCTGGTAGGTAGCTGAAGACTGCAGGAAATAGCCACTGGTCTTGGGTGCCAGCGATACAATCTTTGGATTGGGTGCTAATTGGAGGCTATAGAGCACACACACAATCAGGGCTACGCCTGCCAAAAACATGCCGAGTCGCTGGCGCCAATACCGCACAATTCGCTCCCGACGACGAATATCCTGATCGCGCGGCGTGCCCCGACCAAGATTGTAGTCCTGGTCGTTGCGGTTGGCGTGGTAGGAGAAGGCCGAGCTGCGGCCGCCACTCATAACCTGGCGACCAC